>CAMWUU010000005.1 GCA_947177515.1 uncultured Lachnospiraceae bacterium | reverse complement strand
GGAATAAGGAATAAATATTTACCTTTGGAATCGTTTGGCTGCCTATATAGCTGTGTAAATCGGTATTTGGGAGGTATGCCTATGAACTGCATCAGAAAAACGGATGTAAAAGATTCTTCAAGGTTAGCGGAAATATTGATTTTTGCCAAGAGAATGAATTACAGAGAAATCTTTCACAATGACAAGATTTCATTCGGGGAAATGCAGGTCTATCCTTTGGCGCAGGATTATATCGCCAATCCTGAAAAGCTGGAAAATATCTGGGTGTTTGATGATGAATTTGTGAAGGGAATGATTCACATAGAAGGCAAGGAACTTATAGAGCTATATGTAGACTCCTTCTTTCAAAATAAGGGGATTGGAGCGAAGTTAATTGATTTTGCGATTCAAATGTTTGATATTCAAAATTTATATGTGCTAGAAAAAAATATTAATGCAATCCGCTTCTATCAACGGCATGGGTTTTTGCCAACTTATGAGCGACAGCTAGAAGAGGGAACAACAGAATATATAATTAAAATGGAACGAAAACTTTAAGTTGTGTGCTAGGAGAAGGGCAACTAACCCAATAGGTGCGAAGCGAATCCTGTCTGTTGATGAAACCAGCCTTTTATTTCAGCCGCCTGTGTCGTTTTACATGATTTTCTGTAAAATTTAGAAATCGGTGGATTTAGCCTATATACGCAAAAACAATTTCTAATTGAGTGACAGCCCCTTTTATCCATGCTATAATAACGGAAACAAAAGGTTTGAAGGAGGCAAATATGTATATCGGAGAAATGATCAGACAATACAGGGAGCGCAAAGAAATAACCCAGAAAGACCTGGCGGAAAAACTCAATGTTACACCCCAGGCAGTTTCTAGGTGGGAAAACGGCATTTCCATGCCGGATATTTATGTATTGCCAAAGCTTGCTAATCTGCTGCATATTTCTATAGATGGCCTGCTTGGATACCAAGGTGATAATGAAACAAAAATATGTGAAGAGGAACTATGTAAGTTTTTAGTGGAGGGGCAGCCAAAGGAACCTGTATTGAGCCAGAATCAGATTGATGCAATTACTGGCTATCTCCCAGGAGCAGAAAGGGTATCCGGACAAAGAATTCTCGCGATAGATGATTCTGCTTTTATGAGAATGATGCTTGAGAATATCCTGACCTCAAACGGACATATTGTATGGCAGGCAGAGGATGGCCAGGAGGCTCTGGATATTTTGAAAAATAAAAGTGTTGATCTGTGTCTGCTGGATATTGCCATGCCGAATAAAAATGGATTTGATACTTTGAAGGAGATTAAAAAAATATATCCAAACCTGAAAGTGGTTATGCTTTCCGCCAGATGCCAGGAATGTTATGTTACGACTGCTTTGAATCTTGGGGCAAATGGCTTTGTTGCAAAGCCATTCCAGCCGGAGGGACTAATTGAGCGGTTAAACCATTGTCTGCAAATGGGGGATGGGTAAAGTTGTAATTATCACTTGACAAAATTCACGCGCTGTTTTACAATTTATATCCATCAGGAAGTCATAGACTTAGAATTGTTTATGAACTCTGAAAATAATCCAGATAAGATGATTGGCGATGAAGAGAATAGTACGCAAAACGGGCAGCAAAGAGAAGAAGCACCTGGTGAGAGCTTCCCTGCTACGAGTGCGGAACCTGCCTTGGAGCCATCCTGTGAAAGCAGGACGTATTCCGGCGTTAACGGAAGCTAAGAGAACTGTGTGGCGATCCCCTAGACCGGGGCATCAAACGAATGCAGTTAATTAGGGTGGTACCGCCGAAACTTCGGTCCCTTATAGTGATATAAGGGACCTTTTTTTGTGCGGAACTAAAAAACCGTAAGTGTGAGGGGGCATTGGTGCAGGGAGGACATTTGCGGAACTTAAAACAGCAAATGTCCGGATGGCACCAGAATAAGAATGCTGGGAGCAGGGCGGGCAGGATTCTTATTCCAGGGGCATTGGTGCAGGGAGGACATTTGCGGAACTTAAAATAGGAGGACTAATATGGCAGACGAAAAGAAATTAGTGGAAGCGATCACCCCGATGGAAGAAGACTTTGCACAGTGGTACACGGACGTGGTCAAAAAGGCGGAACTGGTCGATTATTCCGGCGTGCGGGGCTGCACGATCTTCCGGCCAGCAGGATATGCAATCTGGGAGCTGATCCAGAAGGAACTTGATGCGCGCTTTAAGGAAGTCGGCGTGGAAAATGTTTATATGCCAATGTTCATCCCGGAAAGCCTTCTGCAAAAAGAAAAAGACCATGTCGAAGGCTTTGCGCCGGAAGTTGCCTGGGTAACGCACGGCGGCGGAGAGGAACTTTCAGAGCGGCTCTGCGTGCGCCCGACATCGGAAACCCTGTTCTGTGATTTTTATTCTCGGATAATCGAATCCTACCGCGACCTGCCAAAGGTGTATAACCAGTGGTGCTCTGTTGTGCGCTGGGAGAAAACAACAAGACCGTTCCTTAGGACAATGGAATTTTTGTGGCAGGAGGGGCATACCGCGCACGCGACCGCTGAGGAAGCAGAGGAGCGCACCGAACAGATGTTAAATGTTTACGCGGATTTCTGTGAACAGGTACTTGCCATCCCAATGATAAAAGGGCGCAAAACCGACAAGGAAAAATTCGCGGGTGCAGAGGCAACCTATACCATCGAGGCTCTGATGCACGATGGTAAGGCGTTACAGTCCGGTACAAGCCATAATTTTGGAGATGGCTTTGCAAAAGCGTTCGGCATCCAGTACACGGACAAGGACAATACCCTGAAATATGTCCATCAAACCTCCTGGGGATTAACCACCCGGCTGATTGGCGCAGTGATCATGGTGCACGGCGATAACAGCGGGCTGGTGTTACCGCCAAAGATTGCACCAACCCAGATTATGATTATCCCAATCCAGCAGAAAAAGGAAGGGGTGCTGCAAAAGGCAGAGGAAATAAAAGAAAAACTTGCCGCATTCCGCGTGAAAGTGGATAATACGGACAAAACGCCGGGATGGAAATTTTCGGAACAGGAGATGCGGGGTATCCCGATCCGCGTTGAGATCGGTCCGAAGGATATTGCGGCAAACCAGGCAGTGATTGTGCGCCGTGATACAAGGGAAAAAATTGTTGTATCGTTGGATGAAATTGCAGAAAAGGCGGGTGAAATCCTTGATGCAATGCAAAAAGAAATGCTCGCCCGCGCTCTTGTCCACCGCGACGCACACACCTATGAGGCGCATACCACGGAGGAATTTAGTGATATTGTAACGAACAAGCCGGGATTCGTCAAAGCAATGTGGTGTGGTGAGCGCGCCTGCGAGGACGAGATTAAGGAAAAAACGGGGGCAACTTCACGCTGTATGCCGTTTGAGCAGGAGAGCATAGCCGAAACCTGCGTATGCTGCGGGAAACCGGCAAAAAAACTGGTATATTGGGGCAAAGCATATTAAAATGCAGCAAGGTGGCCGTAAGGTTTATGCGCCCCCAATCCACAAAAGCCGCCCGCAAAAAGAAAGGCATGTATAGATAACCTGTGCCTTTTTTGTATCCTCTTGCCTCCTGCAAGAAACGCCCAGGCGGCGGGTAATACTATAGGAGTAAGCAAAAAAGAAGCTGCTGTAAGCGGATAGGGGCTAGGGGGAGCCATTAGTGGGGAAGCGGTCGGTTTGGACCAGATTCCCTTGATTGGGGTTCTTTATAAAGAGCCGCGGAAAGGACATGGTAGATATATGGGTATTAGGATAATAACAGATTCTGCGTCGGATATGATTTCGGAGAGTGTGGAGAATTTTGAATTTATTCCTCTAACTGTCACCTTTGGGGAAGAGGAATACTTAGATGGAATCAATCTGTCGCACAGGGAATTTTATGAGAAGTTAATCGAGAGTGACGAGTTGCCGCATACCAGCCAGGCAACGCCCTTTGTTTTTGAGGAGGCGTATAAAAGGGCGGTTGCAAACGGCGATATGGCAGTGGTTGTTACCATGTCGTCGAAGCTTTCCGGAACTTTTCAGAGCGCAATGACAGCAGCGCAGTCCTATGAGGGAAAGGTTTTTGTTGTGGACAGCGAGAATGTCACTGTGGGGGAACATGCACTGATTGATTACGCAATCCGCTTGCGTTCGCAGGGGAAAACGGCAGGTGAGATTGCCGCAGAACTTGAGGATGCAAAAAAGCGCATCCGCCTTGTGGCTCTTCTTGATACGCTTGAGTATTTAAAGAAGGGTGGCAGGATTTCTAAGGCCGCAGCCTTTGCGGGCGGACTCCTTTCCATTAAGCCGGTGGTCGCAGTGGTGGATGGGGAGGTCGTTGTCCTGGGGAAAGCGCGCGGTTCGAAACAGGGCAATAATCTTCTTTGTGAGGAGATTAAAAAGGCGGGCGGGATTGACTTTTCCATGCCGCATTTCCTTGGTTATACGGGACTAAGTGATGTCCTGTTACAAAAATATATCCAGGATAACGAAGCGCTTTGGAAGGAAGGAGTCAGGGAGTTGCGGATCACCACCGTTGGCGGTGCGATTGGTACGCATGTGGGACCTGGGGCGATTGCAGTAGCTTTTTTTAGCGCGTGATTGTAACTGGAAGAAACTGGTGAAAACGCCGGATTGTACAGGGCAGGAATATAGTCGGGGTTCGTCCCGGATGGAATGGCGCTTGTGGGAGATCGCAGGGAAATATTGGGTGCATGATATGCATTAAAATGCAATATCATGCACCTTTTTGCATTTTACATACCAAAATCTGCAACTTACTTCAAAAAGGATTGACGCTTTGTGGGTATGGGAATATAATTGCGTGGAAATGGCAGAGGGAAATGCAGAAATGGGGGAAAGTATGGAAAATATTATTGAGATCCGGCATTTACACAAAAGCTTTGGGGCGGTTCATGCGGTCAACGATTTGAGTTTCCGGGTAAAGGAAGGGGAACTCTTTGCGTTCCTTGGGGTGAACGGGGCGGGCAAGAGCACGACAATCCATATGCTTTGCGGGCAGCTTCAGAAGGATTCAGGCGAAATTGTGATTGACGGGAAAGACCAGCGGCATGAGATGGATGCCATTAGGGCAAGTCTTGGCGTGGTCTTCCAAAATTCGGTACTGGACAAACAATTAAGTGTTTATGATAATTTAAAGAGCCGGGCTGCCCTCTACGGGATTTACGGGGAGGAGTTTGAAAGGCGGTTTGATGGGCTGGATGGTCTTTTGGGGCTGAAAGAATTACGAAAGCGCACACTTGGGAAACTCTCCGGCGGGCAGAGGCGCAGGGTCGATATTGCCAGGGCAATCCTGCATAGACCTAAAATCCTGATTCTTGACGAGCCAACCACCGGACTTGACCCGCAGACCAGGCAGAATGTCTGGGATGCGGTGGATTCCCTGCGCAAAAATGAGAATATGACGGTTTTTCTGACCACGCATTATATGGAAGAGGCGGCGGATGCAGACTATGTTGTGATTTTGGATGCGGGCAGGATTGCGGCAAAAGGAACACCACTTGATTTAAAAAATACTTACACCGGGGATTTTATCACGCTTTATCATGCGAAGGAGAGCGAAGTGGCTTCGCTAGAAGTGCAATATGAAAAGCTGGGGATAATGAAAGGCAAGGGGAAGGTGGAGCAGGCAGAATGCAAAAACCATACGGGCAAAGAGGACACCGAAGGGATTTACCGGATTGCCGTGCCAGATACTGCAGCGGCGACGCAGTTGATCCTAGCACACCCGGATGTATTTGCGGACTATGAGATTACCAAGGGAAAGATGGATGATGTATTCCTGGCTGTGACCGGGAGGGCAGGGCAGGAGGGGGAGAATTAAGATGAAGCTGAAAGCGATGATAATTCGGAATGTCAAACTGTTTTTTAAAGATAAGGGGATGTTTTTTACTTCGATGGTTACGCCGATGATCCTGCTTGTACTATATGTGACCTTTCTCGGAAAAACGTATACGGACAGTTTCCGTGCTGCTGTACCAGAAGGACATATGTTTTCGGATGGCCTGATCGAGGCGACGGTGGGCGGTGAACTGATTTCTTCCATCCTGGCTGTGTGCTGTGTTACAGTAGCTTTCTGTTCCAATATGCTTATGGTGCAGGATAAGGTAAGCGGGGCTAGGAATGATCTTTTGATTGCACCTGTGAAACGTTCGGTGCTCGCGCTGGGATACTATATTGCCACGGTTTTTTCCACGCTGATTGTATGTGTTGTGGCGCTTGGTGCGGGGCTTTTGTATGTGCGTTCGGTTGGCTGGTATATGAGCGTTTCGGATATCGCGTGGATTTTGTTGGACATTGTGATCCTGGTGCTTTTTGGAACCGCACTCTCCTCGATAATCAATATTTTTCTCTCGACGCAGGGACAGATTTCGGCGGTTGGGACAATTGTAAGCGCGGGCTACGGTTTTATCTGTGGTGCATACATGCCGATTTCTAACTTTGGTGAGGGATTAAGAAAAGTTTTGTCTTTCCTGCCGGGAACTTACGGCACTTCCCTGCTGCGCAACCATGCGATGCGCGGTGTATTTGGACAGATGCGCGCGGACGGTTTTCCTGCGGAAGTTGTGGAAGGAATAAAAGAATCGGTGGACTGTAAACTGTATTTTTTTGGAAATGAGGTAACAACCACCATGATGTACCTTTATCTGGGGGCGACGGTAATTGTACTGATTGCGGTATATGTATTACTCCATGCTGGGACACGCACCAGAAAATAATGTGTAACAAAATAGCGGAAAATACAGTAATGAGGATTTCAGGGATGGGGGGAGAAGGATGAAGGTGAGGGTTGAAATCACAGTCCTAGAGGAGGATGAGGAGATTCTTATTCGAACCAGGGAGCCGGATGTATGGCTGTTAGAGCAGATTGGGCGGCTTGCAAAGGAGCGGGAGATGCTGACAGGTTACTATTCGGATGGAAGTATAAGCCGGATAAGCCCCTCCGATATATTCTATTTTGAGTCGGTGGAAAACCATGTGTTTGCTTACGGGGTTAAAGAAGTGCTGGAATTGAAATGCAGGTTGTACGAACTGGAGGAACGTTTGTCTGGAACGGATTTTGTGCGGGTTACAAAGTCCATGATTTTAAATCTGTCCAAGGTGGAACGCTTTGTCCCGGTACTTGGCGGACGCATTGAGGCAGTGTTAAACAATGGGGAACGCGCAGTGATTTCAAGACAGTATGTGCCGGAGGTAAAAAGGAGGTTGGGGCTGTATGCGAAAAATAAGTTGGAAAAGAATGCTTAATGTAATAACTTCCGTGACCACCGGGGTACTGGTTGCCTGTATATTCTGGAATGGGATTACGCTTGCAGCGGATGGGGAGAGTTTTTTGGAGGCAAAGATTCCGTATCTGACGCTGGTGCAGATTCTGGTGCTTGGCATCCTGTGCGGCGTGGAATCGGAGTTTATTATGCCGCACGACGAATATCTGCCCCCTAAGAAGAACAGGGGGCGGTATCTGATGCATTATGCCGTTGTTACGGGAACCGCGCTGGTCTGCGGTTATTTCTATGAATGGTATGAGCTGTCCGTTTCCGGGATCCTTCTTATGTGTTTTACTTCCGCTGCCATTTATCTTTTTACATCCTATTTGAAATACCGCAGCGGTAAGAAGGAGGCGGACGAAATGAACGAATATCTGTGGGAATATCATAAAAAGAAGTGAGGATCCACCTACTGTATCAAATATTTCAAAAAAGGTTCAAATACAACACCGTCGGATTCAGAAATATCGTATCCGGCGGTTTCTTTTAGACAGAGGCAGATAAAAGAGGCGGCTTTTTGCGCAGCTTCTTTTAGGGACATACCATTAAGGATGCCCGCTGCCACGACGGCGGAAAAAATATCGCCGGTGCCACAGCGTTCCGCGGCAACGCGTTTTTTGCGCAGTGTAAGAAATTTGCCAGAGTCCGGGTCAAATACAAGGTTTGCAAGATATGTTCCCATATCCACGCCGGTCAGTACGATCTGACCGGCGCAGAGGGTGGCCAGTCTGCCAAAAAGCGTATCAAGCTCTTTTTGGGTAAAATGGGGCTGATAAGGCGTGTCCGTAAGGATACAGGCTTCAGTGAGGTTTGGGGTCAGGACATCCGCACGGGCAGCCAGACATTTCATGCGGTCGCAAAGTTCGGGCGTAAGTGTGGAATATACCTTGCCGTGGTCGCCCATAATCGGATCGATAATTACCTTCGTGCATCCGGATTCCGGCGCTTCCCTAAAAGAAGGATGGGTGGTAAAGCAGTCCAGGAAATCCTCCACAACTTCAATCTGTTCTGCCGATCCAAGAAATCCGGTCAGGATACCGTCAAATGAAAGCCCAAGTTCCTTCCATTTCCCAATGTAGGCAGGAAGCTTTTCGGTGTAGTCATCAAAAAAATAAACCGGGTAACCAGTATGGTTTGAGAGGATGGAAGTTGGGACGGGACAGCATTGCACCCCCATCGCTGAAACGACAGGAAGGGCGACTGTCAGAGAACAGCGCCCATACCCGGATAAATCATTGATTACTGCCAGTTTTTTTTGAATTTTCATCATAAAATCCTCCATACCAGCTTTGTTTTTGAAATGAGCCGCTAAAAAGCCTATGCTCCTTTCACACTGAGTCCGGATTTTTCAAGTGCCGGGCGCAGTGCGCTGTACAAAAGGACAGCGGCGGCAACGGAAAGAACCGCATTAACCGTAGTGGTCAGGAAACTGAGTTTTGCAAGAGTGGTTGCAATGTCCTGCGGCAGGCCGAACAGATATTTTTTATAAAAATATCCAACGAGTGGGTCTGCAACAATATTGAAAGCGATTCCGCAGATGGAGGCAACCAGCGCGGCGCGCGTGGTCTTCTTTGCACCCTGCACGTGGTTTATATGGAATATTGTATGTGCGACCAGACCCACAATCAGGCCGATACAAAGTTTCAGGAAAAAGGTTTTGGGCGCGCTGGTCACATAGCCGGATGTAAAATCTGCGAGTGTCAGGCCGATTGCACCGGAAAGGCCACCCCAAGTTCCACCCAGAAAAAGTGCCGCGAGCATAACAAAAGTGTTGCCGAGGTGGAATGCTGTTTTTTCGCTGCCCACGGTTATGTCGAAGCGGAAATACTGGAAGCCAATGTAGGAAAGGGCAGCAAACAGTGCTGCAAAAGCAAGACGGCGTGCACGCTCGGAGCGGGTGTATTCCACTGTCCTGGTTTTAAAGAAAAGGCGGAATAAACCGTTTAGGAGCAGCAGGATGCCAGCCATAACAAGGAAGTAGCCGATAAAGAGTACCGTATCCTGCGAGGTGATTTCGCCGTCCTGGTTTAGCTGGTAGCCAAGGATGGTGACAAGAATACCGACTAGTGTAACAATGATTCCGCAGAGTGTCAGCCATAGGTTGTGTTTTTTTGTGTTTTCCATAAAACCCTCCATCTTGGAACATGGAAGGAACCATATCGGTTCCGTCCGTTCCTATTTTGATTGCAGTAATCATACAGTAAAATTGGTCTTATGAAAATTGCCAAAATAATATTATTTTATAAGGTCAGTTTGGCAAACTGACCTTATAAAATTGAAAGAATAGTCATTTTATCGGATGCCAGATACGTTTTTCATCTTGATACTCCCTGTCCTCTTTTATAGGAATATCAATCGAAATTATAAAAGTGATACTGAAACTTTATTCTTAATAAAATCAATGGCGAAAACGTTTTTTGGAAGAACGGATCCCAAGGTAGGTTACAAGACCGAGCGTTATGGCAAGAAGGATACAGAGCAGAAGGAACTCAGTTCCATTTTGCTTTTTTGAATTTTCTTCCCCCTGTGTGTCGGAATATGTGCCATCCGTCCCGGAATTTTCCTGTGTCCCGGAATGTGTGCCGTCCGTTCCAGTATCTCCCTCCTTCCTGGAATCTGTATCATCCCCATTCCCGGAACCAGTAGGGATATTTGCTGCGATACCAATCTTTTCAAGGTAGGACGGTGAAGCATCTTCTTTTTCAAAAACTGCTTTGAAATGAACTTGTTCCTGCGCACCCAGGTTTTGCACAGAAACCCTATCCTGCATAAACAGTGCAGTGTTGTTTTCGTCCTGCCCTTTATAATACAGCAGGCCATCCATGCCTTGTGCCTGGTCAATAGGCACACCGTTTTCTGTAGTTAGGAAAGAAAGCCCATCCCCGGTAAAACCAACAAAACGGTATCCATCCGCTGGGGTTGCTGTGACATGAACCGGAATCCTGCTGTAGTAATAACCAAAGAAACCGTCCTCCCCCATGCAGTTTGCCCCGGTGCATACATCGAGTGTGCCAACGGTAAGGGAACCCATGGATGGGTCAAAATCAATTTGGAGAAAATAACGTGTCCCAAGCCCAAAATGCTCCTGCATAAAAAGATAAAAATATTCCGGACGTTCTCGGATATAATCTTTCATGGCAGCGATATTGTCTTCATAGTTGTCGAACCAATCACCAGAGCGCAGGAGTTCCCCGATCAGATCTTTGTAGTACCCTGCCATAATATCAACCTGGGAATTTATGGAATCCGGGTTGAAGTTTTCGTTTAGTAAATCAAGCATACGCGAAAGGAAGGCATTGTAAAAGTTTTTATTTTTTATAAGATTGCGGAAGAGCTTTGTGGAGCCATGTGGGTTCGGCCATACTTTTGAGGAGGAGGAAAGCAGCGCGGTGATGTTATCTTCAGAAGGCGGCTTGCCGTAAAGACCAAAGCCGAAATCTGTACCATATAGCAGCCAGCGGATTCTACCATCGCTTCCGGGCAGGTCGTTTTCATCTCCCGTGTAAAACCATGCCTTGCAATTGTTGCCTGGCCAGTCGGTATTGCCGCAGAATAATTCAATACAGAGGTAGTCAATATAATTCTCTATATCAAATGCTTCACAAACCATTTTGTAATTTTCCTCGTCGGATAGATCGGCGTTTGTTGCAAATTGGAAAGCTGTCCAAAAATGCTGATTGGACTGGCGCGCAAGTTCGTCGTTGTCCGCGTATGTTTCAAAGTAGATTTGTCCTTCGCTATCATATAATGGTTCGAAGATGGCAACCTGTGTCCCATCAAGTCCGTAATGTTCCTCGATATAGTTTCCATCCTGTAATTCACGCAAATTCATAATACCGTAATAATCCCCGTTCAGGAATGCAACAAGGGGACTGGATGCCTGCACATCAAGCCCGGTATCCCGCATGCACCAGGCGGACAGGGTATCACGGAAATAGGTGCGGTCCCACGATGTTAATTCATTGCCCCCGCCCTGCAAAAGCAGATGTTTGAATTTTTTAATGGTCTGCCCGTTTTGGTCCAGCGCGGGGAGAGTACCATCAGTAAAAAAATCATATTCGAAATCTGTCTGGGTATCATAGGAGGCGCGGGCATAGAAACGAAGAGGTTTCACTTCGGTTTCATAATTTGTCCCGCTATGCACGCGCCCACCGCAGTTTATGGAAACAGCGCATTCCCCCTGCGGTGTGAAATATTCAAAGTGGAATAAACGCTCCCATTCCCCGCCGGGTGTAAAATAGTGGAGAAAAATACCATCCTCCTCACTGTAGAGGTTGTCCGGGTCGGTTACAAGGGAAACGACGGGAACCTGGTAACGTTCGGTCATTCCATTACCGATAAAATAGCTTTTGGTTACGATATCGCTGCCTTCCTTTTCCGGGGAGAAAGAGGCAGCGCGGATAACCCATGCTTTTGTAACATCGTCCGATGTGCGCAGGTCAGTAAGCGGGAGCGGTTTTGTATAGAGGAATGCGGACGGGTTATCGGGTTTTGGCAGGGAGCCGTCCGTAGTCACATAGATCGAAAAGTCTTTTGGCGCAGTGAGGGAAAGTGTGACTTCTTCTTCATAAAAGCCTGCCTCCAAAGAAAATTCTGGGGCGGGCACGGAACTTGGTACAAAATCCTTTGGTTCTATTGCTTCCGTTATTTCCTGTGCGCAAAGGATGGGATTGTTTCTGTCTGTTGCCATGTTTGGATGGCTTTTGGCATAAACTGGTTTGGTGGATGCGCTTTGATATGCCAGGATGGCACATAGCAGGAGCAACCCTCCGCCTTGCTTTAATTTGTTCATGGTTTCCTCCGTTTTGCTGATAATAGTCTGGAATTTAAGACAAGATCAGGTAACAGCATACGATCAATATAATAAGAAGTGCCCCAAGGCAGCAGATATCCCAGATTTTCTGCGCTTTGCCCTGTTCCTTTTCCTGCTTTTCTTCTCTTTCTTCTAAATTTTCCATTTGATTTCCTCCCTAATATTTTCCTTTAATCTGGTTCCCTATGCGCGGTTTCCTGGGTAATATATGTATAAGATCATATCCCGTGAACCCAATCAGACTCCCGGCAGTTTTTCGTTGGCTGTCTGATCTAGGAAGCGGATAAAGAAAAGGCGCAGTATAAAGAACCGTGGTTTGTGGTTTCTACAATATTCTATCATAGGTTCCCGCGAAATTCAATGCGAAAGCAGAGATTCTAAAGAAGGTTTAATGCAGACCTTATTGACGAAGGGGAAGAAAGGGATGTATGGAATTGAGCGAAATCCGGAAAATATAAAAAGGGTATTGCATTATTCCGGGAAGTATGATATGATATCTCTCCGAAACGGACACTTGTTCATGTGGAGTGTACATATCCAGGCAGGGATGTGGCAGGGGCAGGGGATCCGCAGGAGGATTTGGCAGGCATGGACGATGATAAATACTATATTGTGAAGAAAAAGGCATTGCCGGAAGTCTTGTTAAAGGTGGTCGAGGCGAAACGGCTGTTGGATTCAGAGCGTGTGTTCACGATCCAGGAAGCGACGGATGCGGTGGAGATCAGCCGGAGTTCGTTTTATAAATATAAGGATGATATTTTCCCGTTCCATGAAAATAGCCGGGGCAAGACAATCAACTTGATGATGCAGGTGGACGATGTCCCAGGGCTTCTTTCAAATTTGTTAAATAAGATCGCGCAGGCACATGCAAATATTCTTACAATCCACCAGTCCATCCCAATCGGCGGCATTGCATCGCTTACCATTGATGTGGAGATATTGCCGCAGACAATGGAAGTTGCAAAGATGATTGAACTGGTTGAGGCGACACAGGGAGTTCATTACGTAAAGATATTGGGTCGGGAGTAAAGTTTGGTGGAACTGGTTTTGGCAGGATATCTGCAAAGGTAGATTTGGTATGGAGGGATGAGAATGAAGGTAGCAATTTTAGGTTATGGTACAGTGGGTTCAGGTGTGTTTGAGATTATGAGGAGCAATCAGGAGGGTATCAGCCGCCGTGCAGGGGAAGAGATTGAGGTGAAATATGTGTTAGATCTGCGTGATTTCCCGAAAGATCCGGTGGAGGAGGTCTTGGTGCACGATTTTAAGCAGATTGTGGAGGATCCGGAAGTCGGCGTGGTGGTCGAGGTGATGGGCGGCGTGGAACCGGCGTACAGCTTCGTGAAAGAGGCACTTTTAACCGGCAAAAGTGTATGTACTTCGAATAAGGAGCTGGTGGCAAAGCACGGGGCGGAACTTCTTGAGATTGCGAAACAGAAAAAGAAGAACTTCCTGTTTGAAGCGAGTGTGGGGGGTGGTATCCCGATTATCCGTCCATTGAACCAGAGCCTGACGGCGGATGAGATCCGCGAAGTGACCGGTGTATTAAATGGTACGACGAATTATATGCTGACAAAGATGCGGGATGAGGACGCGGATTTTGACGATGTGCTTGCGGATGCGCAGGAGAAGGGGTATGCGGAGCGGAACCCTTCGGCGGATGTGGACGGTTTTGATGCGGGAAGAAAGATTGCAATCCTGACATCGCTCGCCTATGGTATGCAGGTTGATTACGAAGATATTTACACCGAGGGTATCACAAAAATTTCAAAGACGGACATTGCTTATGCGAAGGCTGTGGGTGCAAATATTAAATTGTTCGGTACGAGCAGGAAGGTGGATGGCAGGGTTTATGCAATGGTTGCACCGTACATGGTCGGGAAGGAGCATCCACTCTATGCGGTGGACGATGTATTTAATGCCATCCTGGTGCGCGGCAATTTTCTTGGCGACATTATGTTTTATGGCAAGGGTGCGGGAAAACTTCCTACGGCGAGCGCTGTTGTTTCGGATGTGGTGGACGCAGTCAAACACCGTGGAACGAATGTTATGACAATCTGGAACAGCAGGAAGCTGGAACTGGAGGATATGGACACGCTGGAAAATAAGTTTTTTGTCCGTGTGCCGGAGAGCCAAAAACAGAAGGCGCAGGAACTTTTTACGGTTGCACAGGAGGTAACAGCGGACGGGGTTACAGGAGAATATGCGTTCTTCACCGAACCTATGAAGGAAGGGGATTTTGCAGCGGCCGCAGCGAAGCTAACAGTGCTTGGACGGATTAGGACGGAAATGTAAAGGGACAGGAACTGCTTAGTGGGGGTGGAACCTGTAAAGGGGACGTTGGCATGGAGAGGAACAATGAAAATAGGGCGGAATATGATATTATAAACAGCAAACAGTTTATCGCAGGATAAATTGGACGATAGATGCAGAAAAATACGTTATTTCAGGAGGCAGCTATGTTAATCGTAAAAAAGTTCGGCGGCACATCGGTCGCTGACAAGGAGAGGATCTTCAATGTGGCAAAGCGCTGTATTGAGGATTACCGGAAGGGGAATGATGTGGTCGTTGTCCTTTCCGCAATGGGAAAGTTTACGGATGTGCTTGTGCAGCAGGCGAGGGATATCAACCCGAATCCGCCGAAACGTGAGATGGATATGCTCTACACCATTGGTGAGCAGCAGTCCGTTGCGCTGATGGCGATGGCAATGGATTCTCTCGGCGTGCCAGCAGTGTCATTAAATGCATTCCAGGTAAAAATGCGCACGACCCCAGCTTATGGCAACGCGCGCTTAATCAAAATTGAAACGGATCGCATCAAAAATGAGCTGGAGAGCCATAAGATCGTATTGATTACTGGTTTCCAGGGTGTTGATGGGATGGATAATTACACGACACTTGGCCGGGGCGGCTCGGATACAACCGCGGTGGCGCTGGCTGCAGCACTGCATGCGGATGCATGTGAGATTTATACGGATGTGGAAGGTGTGTATACCGCAGATCCGCGCATTGTGCCGGATGCAAAGAAATTGCCGGAAATCACTTACGACGAGATGCTTGATTTGTCGTCCCTTGGCGCAGGTGTCCTGCATAACCGTTCGGTGGAGATGGCAAAGAGGTATGGTGTACAGCTCGTCGTGCGTTCGAGCCTTAGTTTAGCGGAAGGAACAATAGTCAAGGAGGCAGTAAATATGGAAGGGATGCTTATCAGCGGAGTAGCAAATGACAAGAATACGGCGCGTATTGCTGTAATCGGATTGGAGGATCAGCCAGGTGTGGCATTCAAGCTTTTTAACCACCTTGCAAACCACAATATCAATGTTGATATTATTTTACAGTCGGTTGGCCGTGACGGGACAAAGGATATCAGTTTTACAGTTGCAAAAGACGATTTGAAAGAGGCGGTTGCTACGGTGGAACGTCACAGGAATACTTCGTTAAAATACTCGAAGATCGATGTGGAAGAAAATGTGGCAAAGGTGTCCATTGTCGGTGCGGGGATGATGTCAAATCCGGGCGTTGCGGCAAAGATGTTTGAGGCACTCTATGATGCTGGTGTTAACATCAAGATGATCTCGACTTCGGAGATCCGCGTTACTGTGTTGATTGATGTGCAGCAGACGGAGAAGGCGGTTAATGCAGTTCATAACAAATTTTTCTAAACAATAATCGAATAACGGCTTCTTCCACTTAAGCTGGGACAAAACAGTGGCGGAGGTAGCGTCCCTTACGCGGCGGGCTTTGGCTGTGGGGGGACGCTTTTTTGTGTGAGAATATTGACTGAATATAAATGAGGCGGTATAATTGTATTCTAACAGGGTGGGAGCGCGTACAGATCATTCTGGTGTGCTTTAAAATCAGGAGGGACAAAGGAATGCGGGATAAACGGGCGACGAAGCTGGGAAAGATTATAGGCAAAGAAAGGAAAAAGAAAAATATTTTACAGGAGGAGTTGCTCCGGGGGCTTTGCCAGCAGGGCGAGATGGCAAAGATTGAAACTGGCGAAAGGGTGCCGGAAAAAATGCTGGCGGATGCCTTGATGCAGCGTTTGGGCAGATGTACGGACACGTTGGAAGCTATTATGTCAGTGGAGGAGTACATTCTTTTTGACATGAGGGAAACATTACAACGCCATTTTTATGAATGCAATTATGAAAAGAATTGCAACCTGATCCGAAAATACCGCAGGCATAAGGAGGCGGAACAGCCGCTGCATCAGCAATTCCTCCTAAAATATGAGGCGGTGAATGAGTACCGTCGGCACGGCGACATGTCCCGTTGCCGGATGGAGTTGGGCAATGCGCTGGCTGTTACTTTCCCGGAATGGGAGAGAATGCAGATAGCAAATTATTATCTGTGCAGTCAGGAACTCCACCTGCTGATTTTAATTGCGTTTTTTATGATGGCGGATAATGAGGTGAGGGCATTTTGGATTCTGACGGAAGTTGCTGCTTATCTGGAAGAAAGGTATTATGAGGAGGAGAAGGTTAAGCTTCTGCCACAGTGTATGTGGCTCCTAGCAAAGTACAGCAAACACCATGGGGATTGGGAAAGGGTGGAGGAATACAGCCGCCGGGGTGTGGAATGCCTGACAAGGAACGGGGCACTGCCCCTGCTTCGGGAACTTTTGGAACTACGGATTGAAAGTCTGGGAAAATTGGGCGGCAGCACAACAATGGCCGAAGCCCTGCAAAACCAGCTTGAAAGCCTGGTTGCAGTGTTAGCCCAGTATGCTGATTGGGTGCTTGGGATGGATGATTTGTCCAGGCTCCATTATTTCTACCATGAGGAGGAAGTTTCGCTGGATTATGAGATGTTGCGGGATATAAGAAAAAATCAGGGAATCCCACAGGGTGATGTGCAGAGTTGTACACAGGGAAGTCTTTCAAGAATTGAAAATGGAAAGCAGACCCCATCAAAGCGCCATGTGATGGAGATTGCGGAAGAACTTGGGGTGAGTAAGAGTTATTATATTAGTAGGGTGCAGTCGGAGGATTATGATTTGTATGAGTTGTGCCATTGGAAGAATCAGGCGAATTTTCATCGTGAATGGGAAAGGTCGTTGGAATTGCTTGATAAACTTGAAGCAGCGTTGGATATGAGTATTCCGATTAATCGGCAGTATATTGAAGTTTGTCGTGTATGGGAAAAGAAAATTCAAGGAAAAGCTGAATTAAATGAAATACTTTTGGAATTGGAAAAAATTCTTAGATACACAATGCCAGACTATTGCGAAGGAAAAATACGTGTTCCTTCTCGGGAAGAATTTGTTATATTGAACCAAATGGCAGGAATTATGAGAAAGACCGGAAAGTTAAAGGATGGATTGTGTTTATGGGAAAGAATTCTAAAAGTGTTTTATGAAAGTAGAGTTAAAGCAGAGTATCATACAAATTCTTTATTATTACTTTATATGTGTTATGGAGAAACCCTTGAGTCTGTAGGAGAATTGGAAACAGCGAAGAAGGTGGATATTCTTGGTATTCAGTTGGATATACAATGTGGAAAAGGTGAGATGTTAGGAAAGATTCTAGCAAATCTTGCATATGTATACGATAAGGATAAGAAATACTCTGAAAAGATAGTTGCTAAAAATTGTTTATGGTGTGCATATCAGTTGTGTCTGTTAATGGGACAGACACAACCGGCGAAAATCGTAGAAAAATGTTATAAATCTCTTTTTGGAGAGTATATTAGTGGTTATATTAATGATCGTCTAATTCATCTTCCCCAAATGGACCTGTAGGTGTATTATTCGCTCCATAAGTTTCCGCCTGAGGGGCATCCGGAAGTGTAACAGTAACAGTAATTCCTACATAGAACAGCACAAGCACTGCGAGCATCATCTTTTTTAACTTTTTCATAATAGCACCTCTTTCTTATCGCATAAGAGCGACCTTTTTTTTAACAGTTTGCATTTTAAGGGGAGTCTTAATGTTTGTCTATGCTGTTTGCGGAATATTGCCATATATTCCGCAAACAGCATAGACATTTTTGTCGAAAAAGGTTACTATATAGTCGATAAAAACCTCTTTTATCATATTAGCGACACAGAAAAGCAGAATTAAGAAAGGAACCGAAAGTGGTCAGGATTTTGTGCCGCTTTTGGTTCTTTTCAAAAAAAGGAGAAAAATGGCAACAACAATTATTGGAATGGGGGATATTGTCCGGGAAAAAAGGAAAAGCCTCCTTATGTCACAGTCACAGTTGGCAGAGAAAATCGGGGTTTGCAAAAGGACAATCATTGATATAGAAACCAATATTGGAAATCCCAAATTTGATGTATTATTTCGGCTGTTTCGAGAACTGAATATTCCTCTCGAGCAGATATTCTATCCGGAAATACAGGAAAATTTTGAGGAGAAGAACATGCTGATGCAGGAATTGATGGGATGTTCCGAAAGGGAGATTGCGGTAATCCTGCCTGTGGTGATCAATATGAAACAGACGTTGCGGGATAAGAACAGGAAAAAGAAGCAGAGGAAAGTGGAATGGAAGCAAGAACAAGTTTGAATACAGCGAAAAGAACGGTCAGAAGAAAAACAAAACGCAGACCGATCAGGAGTCCAAAGGATCTGGCAACATCCATTGCAATTATTGGCAGTTGTGTCAGAGAAGGAAGGTTGGAAAAGAATCTGTCACAGAGAGCATTGGGGGAGCGGGTTGGTGTTGGAAAAAGGGCAATTATGGATATTGAAGCGGACATTGCCAATCCGAAGTTTGAAGTCCTCTATGGACTGGTCAGGGAATTTGAGATGCCAATCTACCATATATTTTATCCTGATATACCAGAAGATTTGGAGGAAAGGAGATTATTGTTTGAGGAACTAGAGGAGTGCTCAGAGCAAGAGATGAAGATTATCCTTCCAATGGTACGGCGTTTGAAAGAACTTTTAAAAGCGCAGAGGAAACCAAGAGGGAGGAAGAAGAAGGTAAAGAAGGAAGAAAGTGAAACAGGGGCGGAAGGAAAAGAGAATACAAGCAAGGAAACAGAAAAAAAGAAGAAGTAAAAATATAACTGTTTAAGATACAGATATGGTATAATAATGCATACCATATAATGAATTAGAAATGGGATGAATTAAAAGAGTGTGATCCTAGTCTAAGTGATTTTAGACAATGGATAATTTACAAAATATGTAAATCTGGCAATGGACACTGACAACCAGTAAAATAAAAACTTGACAAAATCCTGGAAAATGGTACAATATTTATGACTGCTGGATAGTGGATGGAAACTATAGTTATGTGTTTGGACAGGTTCTGGATATAAAGAGAAACCATATTGATATTCCAAGGGGCAGGTCTATATTTATAGGCAGGCTCTTTTTTATTTATCCTATGGGATATAACAACTGGTTTGATACAGACTAAAGACAGGTATTTACAATCAGCAGTTCCGGAACCATCCATTTAGGAGGATTATTTGATGATAGTGAAAGGTTTGGAGTGGACATTTGATACAGTGGCTTCTACTTATGAGAAGTTTCGCCCTGGGTATACGGATGAACTTTATAAAATGATATTCAATTATATTGCTATTAATAAGTCCTGTAATGTGGTAGAAGTAGGAATTGGAGGAGGTCAGGCGACATTACCGTTTTTGAAAACAGGATGTAATTTGACTGCTGTTGAATATGGTGAGCAGTTTTCTGAATTGTGCAAAGAAAAGTTTAAAGAATATCGTAATTTTACTATTGTGACAAGTAAATTTGAAGATATGAATTTTTCAGATAATACATATGATTTAGTTTATTCTGCGTCAGCATTTCATTGGGTTCCGGAGAATATTGGATATACAAAAGTCTTCTCTATGCTGAAAAGTGGTGGTGTGTTTGCACGATTTGCAAATCACCCATATCGAGATAAAAATAATTTAGCGCTTTCAGAAGAGATAGATAAAATTTATGGTGAATATTATTATACATTCTATAACAAGAAACGGGAAGTACTAACAGAATATAGTGAGGAACAAGCGGTACAAAGAGCAAACATCGCAGAAAAATATGGATTTAAGGATATAAAATATGCCCTGTTTTATAGAACGCGAACCTTTTCAGCAAAAGAATATATTACATTGCTCGGGACATATTCTGACCATATTGCAATGGAGGAAAGTATAAGAAAGGAATTTTTCTTAAAGATTGAGGAGGCAATCAATAATCATGGTGGTTCATTTACATTATTTGATACCATCGATTTACAACTTGCAAGAAAACCATAAATTAAGCTTATCATAATCCACCAAAGAAGGGTGTGAAGGGAATAAAAAGCATCGGGATGGAGGAAATTTGCCTATGGTGCCCAGTGTTTTCTTGTTCCCCTGTCAGCCACTTTTGCAGTTTGGAGATACGCGCTTTCAGTTGCCGGAGTTTCTGATTTGTCACTTTGGCTTCCCGGTTCAGATCACCGCGCTGGGTGTGGATGCCGTGCTTCTTTATAGCGGAAGCAGCAACGCCTAAATGGACGGTGGGGATTTGGTCTACCTGCAATGGTGCAAAAAACACTTGACAAAATTCCAGAAAATGGTATAATATACTTATCCGCTGGATAGTGGATGGAAACTATAATTATGTACCTGGACAGGTTCTGGAAATAGGGAGAAACCATATTGATATTTCTAGGGGCAGGTCTATATCGATAGGCAGGCTCTTTTTTTATACTTGGGGGAATATTACAGCCGGGGTGGCATAGACCCCGGGAAGGGTTTTACAATCAGAGATTTCCGGAACCTTCCATAATGGAAAGGAGCAGGAGTATGGCAGGTAAAAACAACGGTATTATTATCCGGTATGAATGCAGCAGCGAGCAGCTAGTGGGAGAGATTATTAAGATTGTGGGGCTGGTGCAGGCAAAGTATCTGATTCCGGTTATTGACCATCTTAATCTGGAAGCAAATCCGCGCTCATCAAAAACCGGCAATGTAACTGATGCAATCTGTGAAACCATTGAAAATGATCCGGAATTATTCCCGGTAAAAACAAAGGGGATACTGCTTGCAACCTCATACTATGAGAGGCTGGAGAGAAAACGTTTTCGAATTGTCCCGGCAGATCCTGCGATTGAGGGAATTCTTGACGGGGGGCATAATACACTGGCGATTGGTCTGTATATGCTTAAGAATGCCATGGAGTACTACGGGGGAACCATATCCAGGGGGGCGAAAACCTGGGAAGAATTCAAAGAATTGTGGGAGGAGAACCGAAATATCCTGGATGGCTATCTAAAGGTGGCAAAAGAGGGGGAGGCGGAGGAATTTGATTTCCTGGTTCCGGTAGAATTGTTGGTGCCAAGGGATGTGGAGGATTCGGCCTGTGTGGGCAAATTTAAAAATGACCTGCTAGAGATCTGCGCGGCCAGAAATAATAATGTGCAGCTCCAGTTATCTGCTAAAGCAAACCAGAAAGGTTATTTTGATGATTTAAGGCTGCTTATGGAAAAGCGGAATTCGGGTGTCAGTGACCGTGTGGAATGGAAAACCAACGATGGCGGGGAAATAAAAGTACAGGATATCATTGCGTTGTCCTGGATTCCATTAAATTTGATTTCCCTGTTGCAGGACGGGGAGGGAAAGGTTTTAGAACCGGTTGCTCCCAATAAACTCTACAGTGCTAAGGGGAGTTGTCTTGTGCAGTTCGAAAAGCTGATGGCCTTGCCGCAGGCTACAGTGGAGGATAACGGAAATTATAAACATAAACTGACCAGTGGGGAGATTATGTCAGCGTTGGGGATTGCCGCTGAGCTACCGGAATTATATGACTATATTTATTCGGAATTTCCAAGGCTGTATAATAGGGCGGGAGGAAATTATGGGGATATTGCCGTAGTAAAAAAGATGAATAGTAAACGAAAAGTAAAGAAAACACCTTTTACAGATCTGGATCTTGAGGTGTTAAGTCCGGGAGGGTTTATTATACCGTTAGTGTACGGGCTTCAGGCACTGATGGAGAATGTGCAGGAAAACGAGGAGCGGCTCGTTAGATGGAAACAGCCCCCGATGTCTTTTTTGAGGAAAAATCTTGATAAAATTGTAGAGCATTATATGGGTATTTTAAGTATCTGTGATTATGACTCACAAAAGGTTGGAAAAGCTTTGCAAAGTTACCAGTTAGCGTTGTCTGGCTTTAAAATGGCAGTTGCGGGTATTATCTGATATTTTCTAGGTCGCAGACAATAAACTGTTTTTTCTATCACGTTACGACAGATATATTAATGTACAGGCCATAAGCGATTAATTTTAGGATAGGAAAGTATGGGATATATAGATTTATAGATTTTGTGTTTGAGCTTAGTTGTAGTAGCAGGGCACAGAAGGATTTTAAAGGGGATATTGATGTGAGTGGGATTATAACTCACTTGTTGGGAACTTCCCTCTCAGAATTTTGGCGTAATCTATTCGTGGAGTGATTCGTTGCAGGCTGAATTTGCTCCACGAAATTCTTTATTACTAACCCTTGGAAGTAGCAAGTGCTGGGGTAAGTAGTGAGAGAATTTCTGGAAACAAGATTTTATAATGGTGATCTGCTGTGGATGTATATATTGTGTTCTGTATACTGAATGGTGATATGCTGGCAGTGGAACCAGATGAAGGAGAAAAGGCACAACTTCTGGTTTATGAATAATCAGTGTATAGTAGAATTAATGTATCGTTGCCTTTTAATTCTCTGCATTTTCTGATTAGTTTATTACCTAAAATGGCTGAAAAACAAGGAATTTGCTTACAGAAGTATAAGATATGTAATTGTGTTTTCTTTAAAAGAATAATATGGATTGTGGGGAAGAAATGATGGAAAAAGTGGGAATTTGGTGAAGAGCCAGAAGAAGATAAATAGTTTTTTGTTGACCTATTGTTGGAAGTAATATTGACAGTGTTTATAATGTTCAAGTAAATAAGTATTATGAGTAAAGATAAAGAGTAGTCAGAAAGTAATAAAAATTTGGTTATACAAGTAGAGCAATGTTATAGTAAAATTATTATTTCTCTAAAAGTAAGATTTTTGATTGAAATCATCCAAAAGATGTGATAAAATAAATTTTGTGAGGTTATGCCTAAAAAAGAGGGGGCGGATTATGCGAAAAAATCCTCTGGTTGCACCTGTTGTGAAATGGGTTGGTGGTAAACGACAACTCTTAGATGATTTGATGCCACTATTTCCAAAACGTGTTACTACCTATTGTGAGCCCTTTTTGGGTGGAGGTGCTGTTTTATTTAAGTTACAGCCCAAAATTGCATATGTAAATGATATAAACTTAGAGCTTATTCATATGTATGAGGTTATCAGAGACAATGTTGACGAACTCATTATAGCCTTAGGTGAACATCAAAATCAGGAAGAATATTTTTATAGTGTTCGCGATTGGGACAGAGATAAAAAACGATATGAACAACTAACAAAGATACAGAGAGCCGCACGTATTATTTATTTGAATAAAACGTGTTATAATGGTCTTTTTAGAGTTAATAATGCTGGAGAGTTTAACACGCCTTTTGGACATTACAAAAAACCTAATATTGTAAATGCTCCTACGTTAAAAGCTGTTAATTCTTACTTTCAAAATGCTCAATTAACTTTTAGTAGTGTTGATTATGCAGAAGTACTTGGTAATGTAATGAAAGGAACATTTGTCTATTTAGATCCTCCATATGATCCGGTTTCTGATACAGCAAATTTTACAGGGTATGCAAAAGGTGGTTTTGATCGTTCTGAACAAATACGTTTACGCCAATGCTGTGATGAACTTAATCGGCGTGGAATTAAATTTATGCTTTCTAATTCCGCAACTGATTTTATTAGAGAGCAATATGCTGCTTATAACATTACCATAGTGAAA
Source organism: uncultured Lachnospiraceae bacterium (assembly GCA_947177515.1). Classification (GTDB taxonomy): domain Bacteria; phylum Bacillota; class Clostridia; order Lachnospirales; family Lachnospiraceae; genus RGIG4057. The sequence goes on along the minus strand of CAMWUU010000005.1, from coordinate 893 downwards.
GCGAAACGTGCTATTAACTCTAATGCTGCAAAACGAGGGCAAGTTGACGAAGTGGTGGTAAGAAATTATGGGTGAACAAGTAAAAAGTCAAAATGACAAAGCATGGGAAGCAATATTTGAAAAGTACGATATTTTGTCACATATTGAATCAGATGGGAAATTTATTATTTCTGCACTTCAAATGAAGGAATATCGTGAACCCCGATTGATGGCAAAGTTTGATCATAACATCAATCTACCTCAGATTTTTGCAAAGAATAATCTTGCTATTTTGCCAATTTCCCGTGGAGATTACGTTATTTCTCATTTTAAGGCTTATCAATCATTTGAAATGATGGATAAATCTATTAATCGTTTTTGTTTACCGACTATTCTTCAAAGTCTTGATATAGATAATATTTCGAGTGAAACAATAGCCATAAATTGTGCTTTAGCTTCAGGTATACTCTCAGATTTTTTAGAGGAAGATATACTTTATTCTACTGTATCAGGTCGTATGGGGTCAGGACAATTTGAGTTTTATATTCAGAATTCTCGTACAAATGCCCCGACATTGGTTAAAGTGAACAATTCTCAAATTGAAATAGATGCCGCTTTTGAGGGTGTTAATAGTCTTGCATTGCTTGAAGCTAAACGAGATTTATCAAAAGATTTTCTTGTACGGCAGTTATATTATCCATATCGAGTATGGAGAAAAAATGTGACAAAGAAAGTTAAGCCAATCTTTCTTGTTTATTCGAATGGAATATTTAGTCTGTATGAATACGAATTTCAAAATATAAATTCTTATAATTCGCTGGTACTTGTAAAGCATAAGAATTATTCTATTTAGGATACGGGAATAGAACTTTCAGATTTACATGATGTTGCTTCTCGTACAAAAATAGTTTCGG
>CAMWUU010000004.1 GCA_947177515.1 uncultured Lachnospiraceae bacterium | reverse complement strand
GGAAATGGATCAGGTTTTAATGATCGGTGACCGGAAATATGATGTGCTTGGCGCGAAAGAATTTAGTATTGACTGCCTTGGTGTGCTTTATGGCTACGGGAGCAGGGAGGAGCTTTTAGGGGCGGGTGCTATTGGGCTTGTAAAGGATGTTGAGGAACTTTATGCCTGGTGTATGGAGCACCAAGAGAAGGATGGATGAAATTTTTAAGCAAAATTTAATGGTTTTTTGTCCGTAATTAAAGAAATATATGGTATGATGTCTTTAGAAAGCAGGCAGGATATATTAGGGCAGTGCCAGACCTGCCGTAAAAGTTCTGGTAAAACCTTGATACCGGGCTTTAAAGACCGGCAACCGTGCCGTCTTGCTGGTCTGTTGAAAACTGGCGGCGCAGAAAAGAGGAGCTTATGGCAGATGGAGGACAATACAGGGATTTTAAGCGTCGTACCCCGAACAATGCGGATATAGGGAGGGTTATGAAGATTGTGGGGACTGTTGCGGCAATCTTTTTGGTCTTCATTGTGGGCAGCAATGCGTTTTATACAATCGGGGAGCAGGAACAGGCGGTTGTTACGACATTCGGGACACCGGCCTGTGTAAGTGAGCCAGGGCTGCATTTTAAAATCCCGTTTATCCAACAGGTAACCATGGTGGACACAACAATCAAAGGTTTTACAGTTGGATATGATATGGATTCAAATGTAACGGTTGCGGATGAAGCGCTTATGATCACCTCGGATTTTAATTTTGTCAATGTGGATTTTTATGTGGAATATAAGGTGAGCAACCCGATCAAGGCATTGTATGCTTCGGAAAAGCCGGTGGTCATCCTGAAAAATATCGCACAGAGCCATATCCGTTCAACGATCAGCGCCTACGATGTGGACAGTGTGATTACAAGCGGCAAAAACGAGATACAGTCGGTGATCCGGGACAAGATTGTGGCGGAACTGGAGGAGCGCGATATTGGGCTGCAGCTTGTCAACATTACAATCCAGGACGCGGAGCCACCAACGGATGCGGTGCTAGAGGCGTTTAAGGCAGTGGAAACAGCAAAGCAGGAAAAGGAAACCGTAATCAATAATGCAAACAAATACCGCAATGAGGCGCTCCCGGCAGCGGAAGCAGATGCCGACCAGATTGCAAAGGAGGCCGATGCGAAAAAGCAGGCGCGCATCAATGAGGCGGAAGGCCAGGTAGCCCGTTTTAATGCAATGTATGAGGAATATGTAAAGAATCCGCTGATTACCAAGCAGAGGATGTTTTATGAAACAATGGAGGAGGTACTGCCGGATATGAAGGTAGTGATCGGTGCCTCCCAGGCAGATCTTACAACCGTACTGCCACTCGCCCCATTTACCGGGGAGCAGGATGGTGGAAAAGCCGTTCCGACCCCAACCCCAACCCCTGAACCAATCACCAGCACAGAAAACCAATAACCCTATTCCCGGAGTTTGTGGGACAAAAACAGCAAATCCTTACAAGTCCCCGGAGCATGGAGCGTGAGCGAAGCGGACGAGGAATGCTCCAGGAAAGGGGGGGCTTGTAGGGATCTTGCGGAACTATAAATAGGAGGACGAGGACTATGGCAGATTCGACATATTCATATAGTTTTGTAGATAATAAAAATGACGAAGGCGGTAACTTTAGCGAAGGACAGAAACCTAAGCGGGTGAAGAAACCCCATCCGGTGCGGAACACATTCTTAATCCTGGCCGCCATTGCCCTGCTCGCAGTCTGCGATATGGCATGCGTCGTAACAAAAGAGGATGAGTACACCTTGATCAAACGCTTTGGCAGAGTAGAGCGGGTGGTTTCCACCTCAGGACTTACCTTTAAAATCCCGTTCATTGAAACGGAAACCAAACTTGACCGTGAGGTTCTGCTCTTTGACCTGAGGGAATCCGATGTTATCACATTGGACAAAAAAACAATGGTCGCAGACAGCTATGTACTCTGGCGTATTGTTGACCCAAGACTATATGTACAGACACTGAACTCGCGCAGCGAAGCCGAAAGCCGCCTGAACACAATAGTATATAATTCACTGAAAAACGTTATCAGCAGCATGAATCAGCTTGATGTAATCAGCGGGCGCGGCGGAGTACTCGATGCAGCGATTATGGAAAATATTGGGGATGCACTGTCCCGCTATGGGATAGAACTGGTAAGTGTGGAAACAAAGCATCTTGACCTGCCGGACGACAATAAAAATGCAGTTTATGAGCGGATGATTTCGGAGCGCAATAACATCGCGGCAACCTTTACCGCACAGGGTGCTTCCGAGGCTAAGAAAATCCGCAACCAGACGGACAACGAGATTGCAATCATGCTCTCGCAAGCGAAGGCGGAAGCAGAAAAAACCGTTGCGGCAGGGGAAGCAGAATATATGCGCATTATCGCAAAAGCTTATGCGGATGAGAAGCGCAGTGATTTCTATACCTTCGTGCGCGCCCTGGATGCGGCAAAAGTGATGATGCAGGGACAGGATAAAACACTGATCCTTCCTCCGGATTCACCGATTGCACAAATATTTGGGACGATTGAATGATTGCCATAAGGGCCAGGAAAAATCCGGTATAACAGTTCGCTAGGGTGATTAGTCGGGGAGGTGGAAAAAAATGGTAAACTATAGATTGACCGGATTAAAAGTCATATTTTTTCTGTGTCTATGTTTCGCGGTGGCCGGTTGCAGCAAACAAGAATGGGGTGCACAGGAGGGGACGGTAAGCCCGGGGGCAGATCCCTCCCCCACCGAGGTTATTTCCCCGACTCCCACGAAAGAAGCAGCGCCGACAAACGGCGGGGAATCATCGGCGGATGGTAAGGATGTGGAGGATCCCATAATTTCCGGAACAGCAAATGAGATTCTTTTGTACTTCCAGGAGAAGACATTGCGGTATGCGTATGCGATGCTTTCCGGGGAATTCGCGGTGTGCAAGGACTTCTCGCCTGAACTTTCAGACGCGCTTTCTGAGCGTGATATGAAAGCAGCCTTTAAGCAGGCAGTCACAGGTCTTGGAGAGCCGCTTGACGTGGATGGGGAGGAAGCGGGGGAGAGCGGGCAAGCTGCCCTGTATGCGGAAGCATCCTTTCTCACCCCGCCTTCCTCTTTGGATATGTATGGGAGTATTGAGGATTTTGGCGGATATGTCGTTACAAGCGCACAGATCCCGTATAAGTCAAAAACTTTAATTCTTTCTGTTACCTATGGGGCAGTGGGCACAGTGGAAGGGATATACCTGACCTACACCCTGCCGGAGGCAAAACCAGAAAGAACAGAAGAATTTACAGAGTATGAGGTGTGGATTGGCGGGGATGGTCACCCGCTTAGCGGTATGCTTACCCTGCCAAACGGGGTGGAACACCCCCCGGTAGTATTGTTTGTACATGGTTCGGGGCAGAGTGATATGAATGAAACCACCGGGGCAGCAGGCAATGCACCGTTTGAAGATCTTGCCCATGGCCTAGCAAAGCAGGGTATTGCTTCGCTGCGCTATAACAAGCGCTATTATCAGTATCCGGAGCTGGCGGCGGAAGATATCACAATAAAAGACGAGGTGCTTAATGATGTAGCTGATGCCATTGGTTTTTTGGCTGCGCGGGAGGATGTGGATTCCGGGCGTATCTATGTCCTCGGACATAGCTTAGGGGGGATGCTTGCCCCATATATAGCGCAAAAGAACCCGCAGGTGGCGGGGATTATTTCCTTGGCAGGATCCCCGCGGGGACTCTGGGAGATTGTCTATGACCAGAACATTGCAGCAATCGGGATGGCAGAACTTGGCGGTCAGGAAGCGGAGGGACTAAAGCAGATGGTGCAGGAAGAGTATGAAAAGGTGCTTTCGCTGGTAGCCGATGTGCGCGGTGGGGGAACGCCCGAAAAGGAAACTCTTTCGCAGGCTTTGTTTGGCGTATCCGGGCATTACTGGGCTTCCCTGGCTGAAATAGATACTGCCTTAATTGCGCAGAAGCTGGATGTGCCGATGCTGATTTTGCAGGGCGGAGCGGATTTCCAGGTGTACCCGGACCGCGATTATGCCGCTTGGCAGGCGTTACTTGAGGGAAAGGAAAAGGTTACCTTTCAGCTTTTCGAGGGATTGAACCATCTGTTTATGCCTTCCGGGGGAGTGATGGATGTTACAGAATATGATGTGGAGGCACATATCCCGCAGGAGGTCATTGGGACGGTGGCGAAGTGGATTTACGGACTAGGTGCGGATGGGGAATAAAATGCGACTAAAACACATTAGGATACAATGAAGTCCTTTCCACAAAAAGTGCAAAACACAGACCGATTGGTGGGTATCTTCCACGGTCTGTGTTTCTTTATATACATCCCATCCCACTGCTTTAGAAGCAGAGGACTTCTTGCCTGGAAGGTAAAAATATCTCCGGTTACATATAAAATAACCCGTAAAAATTTTGTTTTTTGTGCAAAATAACAGTTGCAATCCAGGAGATCATGTGTTATAGTAGATATAGAACATGTAAGATGAAAGGGTGGAGGGAAGGCAGAAATAGTTCCATTCTGATTCGGACAGGAGGGATTTGAATGAATATTAATAAATTTACCCAGAAATCAATGCAGGCAGTCCAGGACTGCGAAAAACTTGCCTATGATTATGGGCATCAGGAGATTGCGCAGGAGCATCTGATCCATTGTCTGTTAAGCGATGCCGACGGTTTGATTCCGAAGCTGTTTGAAAAGATGGGGATTGATGTGGATGTTTTCCTGGCGCAGGTTGTGGGACTTTTAAAGAAGCGACCGAAAGTGCAGGGCGGTCAGGTCTATATTGGCAATGATTTGAATAAAGTATTGATCTACGCGGAAAACGAAGCAAAGGCAATGGGCGATGAATATGTATCGGTTGAACATATTTTCTTAAGCCTGTTAAAATACCAAGGGCGGGAAGTAAAAGAGCTTTTCAAGGATTTCCGTATTGATAGGGAGCGTTTCCTTGCGGCATTGGCAACGGTGCGCGGCAACCAGAAGGTAGTGAGTGACAATCCGGAGGCAACCTATGATACACTCGAAAAATATGCCATCGACCTGGTGGAGCGGGCCCGTGCACAAAAGCTTGACCCGGTGATAGGGAGGGATCAGGAAATCCGCAATGTGATCCGTATCCTCTCAAGGAAAACGAAAAACAACCCGGTGCTGATTGGTGAACCCGGTGTCGGAAAGACCGCCGTGGTTGAGGGACTGGCGCAGCGCATTGTGCGTGGCGATGTGCCGGAAACTTTGAAGGAGAAGAAGTTATATGCCCTTGATATGGGTGCACTGGTCGCGGGTGCAAAATACCGCGGGGAGTTTGAGGAGCGCTTAAAAGCCGTGCTTGAGGAAGTTAAGAACAGTGACGGACAGATTATCCTTTTTATTGATGAACTTCATACCATTGTCGGCGCGGGCAAGACAGAGGGTGCAATGGACGCGGGCAATATGTTAAAGCCGATGCTTGCACGCGGGGAGCTGCACTGTATTGGCGCGACAACATTAAACGAATACCGCATGTACATCGAAAAGGATGCGGCATTAGAACGCCGTTTCCAGCCGGTAATGGTCGATGAGCCGACTGTGGAGGACACTATCTCGATTTTGCGTGGGCTAAAAGAGCGCTACGAAGTATTTCATGGTGTAAAGATCAACGACAGTGCCCTTGTCTGTGCTGCGACGATCTCCAACCGCTATATCAGCGACCGGTTCCTGCCGGACAAGGCAATCGATCTTGTGGATGAGGCTTGCGCGCTGATTAAGACGGAGCTTGACTCAATGCCAACTGAATTAGACGATACCAGAAGGCGTATTATGCAGATGGAGATTGAGGAGGCCGCGCTAAAAAAGGAGGATGACCGTTTAAGCCGGGAACGTCTGGAGGCGTTGACTAGGGAACTGGCTGAGCTGCGCGGGGAATTTGCAAACCAGAAAGCAAGATGGGATAATGAAAAAGCGTCCGTAGAAAAAGTGCGCGTACTGCGCGAGGAGCTGGAAACGGTCAACAATGAGATCCAGGTTGCAGAGCGCGAATATGACTTGAATAAGGCAGCGGAATTAAAATATGGCAGGCTGCCTGCGATCAAAAAGCAGCTTGAGGAGGAGGAAAACCGGGTAAGGCTTGAGGGTCACACGCTCGTGCATGAGAGTGTTTCTGAAGAAGAAATCGCCCGTATTGTATCGCGCTGGACGGGAATCCCAGTGGCAAAGCTAACTGAGAGTGAGCGCAACAAGACCCTTCATCTTGACGAGGAGCTGCATCAGCGCGTTATTGGACAGGAGGATGGTGTAAGCCGTGTGGCGGATGCCATCCTGCGCTCGAAGGCTGGCATCAAAGATCCGGGCAAGCCAATAGGTTCCTTCCTGTTCTTAGGACCGACTGGCGTGGGAAAGACGGAACTTGCGAAGGCGCTCGCCGCAGCCTTGTTTGACAATGAATCGAACATGGTGCGTATTGATATGAGCGAATATATGGAGAAATACTCGGTATCCCGCCTGATCGGGGCACCGCCTGGATATGTTGGTTATGAGGAGGGCGGGCAGCTTACTGAGGCAGTGCGCAGGAAGCCATATTCCGTTGTACTGTTTGATGAGATTGAAAAGGCGCACCCGGATGTATTCAATGTGCTGCTGCAGGTACTTGACGATGGAAGGATCACCGATTCGCAGGGACGCACGGTCGATTTTAAAAATACGATCCTGATTATGACCTCTAATATTGGTTCCTCCTACCTGCTTGAGGGCATTACGCCAGAGGGGGAGATTTCAGAGGTATGTGAAAAGGCGGTGATGGAAGAACTGAGGGCGCATTTCCGGCCGGAGTTTTTAAACCGACTGGATGAAACAATCCTCTTTAAGCCGCTGACCAGTGAGAATATTGGGAATATCCTCGATTTGATGATAAAGGAGTTAAACGGCAGGCTTTCTGATCGGGAGATTTTAGTGGAACTGACAGAAGCGGCAAAAGAGTTTATTATTAGGAATGCTTATGACCCGGTTTATGGGGCGCGCCCGCTGCGCCGTTACCTGCAAAAAAATGTGGAAACACTTTCCGCAAGGCTGATTTTGTCCGACCAGGTCAGCAGCCGGGATACTATTGTGATTGATACGGCGGATGGGGCATTGACTGCATATGTAAGGGTGGATGCGCAAATTGTGTAAAATATGGGGGTAGGGAAGTGCAGGAAGACTTCCCGGCAGATAAAAAAGGGATATCGGAAAACATCCGTCTAGGAAGTCTTCTGATATCCCTTTTTTCTGGAATAAACAAATAATCCCCCTTTGCCGTATATGGGAACTATTGATTTATCTTTGAGGAGATTTCTTCCCCAAACAGATTCTCAACATACTGTCGCATCCCGTTTTTGGAAGTAATATGTCTTGCGCCTTCCACTATGGCGTTTCGTTTTTGCTCCGGGAGTCTGGCAAACTGCGTCATAATATCCGAATGCTTTGCCAGTTCTAATGCAAAACCGACAGGAAGTTCAACATTTTCAATCATAAAACCCCGTTTCTGCGCTGATAACATAGATTTTTCCATATCTGCCAGCTTTCTAGCTGCACCTATGCATTGATGATTTGCAGCAGCCCCGCCCTTTGATCCGTCAGCGCGTGGATCAGGGGCAGATTTAGTATGTGGAAAATATGGGAGTTCTATACTGGGAATCAGTTCATCTCTTTGTTTCGCTTCCGATACAGTTCCTTAAATTCGCTCGGCGTACATTTTTTAAATGCCTTAAACACACGGTTGAAGGTCGAAATACTGGAAAAACCGGATTGCAGCGCGATCTCGGTGATCGGAAGAGAAGGGTCAAGCAGGAGGTTTTCAGCCGCCTTGATCCGGCGCAGGTTCAAGTAATCATAAAACGAAGTGTCCGTAAACTGCTTGAACAGCCTTGAAAAATGGAATTTCGAGAAGCCTGCTATATCCGCTACCGTTTCAAGCGAAATATCTTCCGTATAATTATTGTCGATAAATTCAAAAATCTTATTAAATTTTTCAATATATTCTTTTTGCTTGTTGGTGCGTACATCTGGGAAAAGACCACCCGAATCAATATGGTTGCGTCCAATCAGCACAAAAATCTGGATGATCATCGAGTAGATGCTTGCTTCCCAGAGCGTGCTTGCTTCCCGGTATTCTCTAGCAATCTCAAGAAGGATTTCCCTTTCCTTTTCATATATATCGGGGCAGAGTTCCTTAGTGACCAGGCGCGGCTGCGTGATAACGGGGAGGATGCTTGAAAAGCCCTTCAGGTTGCTGACCAACGTAAAATCAAAGAGGAAGATAATGCGCGTCCCAGTTGGCGGCGCATAAAGTTCGTGGAGTTCGCCCGGCGGGATAATAAGGATATCCCCCTCTTTTAGGGAATACTGCGTTTTGTTCATTGTAACGGAATATGTGTTTTCCAACGGCATAATAATTTCGGTAGCTGAATGCCAGTGGATTGGGTAATCCTCGTACTCGCGGTTGATATGGAGGCGGATGGAAGAGTTGTTGGTAAAATTGACCTTTTCAAAAACGCCGTTTAGCTCTGGCTGCATGGTTCCCTGCTCCTTTCGGGGTAAAGTAAAATGATAAAGCAAATATTGCTATCATAGATAAAGCAATAATCTGTGCTAAAAAGCACGTAAAATCGGATAATTTCTCTTAAAATCGTCAGAAATTTAAAAAACCATATCCATATTGTAATACAAAAACGGGAAAATGTAAAGAGTTTCGGCAAAGAAAAACGAAAAAACAGATCGGATTGGAGCAATATTTGGCAGGATTTCAAATAAAAATAGCAAGAAGTAGGTGGTTTGTAGGTATGTGATTTGAAATATTTAAAAAATTAGAATTAAGACTGTAGTAGTATTGACAAATCCTTAAGACTGTGGTAGTATGAAGATACTACTACAGTCTTATAAAGGAGGCAAGTCAGTTAACAAAGAAGTAGGTTTTATAGGTATCCCATAAACAACCTAAAGACATAATGTAAGGAGGTGTAGTGCAATGTTAAGTTAAGCAGAAATTACTGTGATCGTATACAAAGGAGGATAAGGGTGGATATTAATCTTTTCGATTCTGCTTTCCGCTGAACAGATTCAGAAATGCGAGCGGATTGTAGAAGAATTGGATGAGGTGGTATAAATGAATTTACTGCAAATGAGCTTTTCGGGGGCTGCTTTGATTACTGTGGTAGTAATTATCCGTGCGGTAGCAATCAATAAATTGCCGAAAAAGACTTTTCTTGTTTTATGGGGGTTGGTTCTATTAAGACTGCTTATCCCGTTTTCGATTCCGTCAATGTTCAGTGTTTATACATTGGTAACTCACAGCATATCTTCTGCAACATTGCCGGAAGTAGAAACAGATTACAACATTCCTGCCAGAGGGGGGCTGTTTGTTTCAACACGGGGAATGGAACAGCCGCCAGCGGATATTTCAGTATCTGTTTCCATATGGTTTATTGTATGGTGTGCAGGAATCCTACTTGCCGCATTATTTTTCATTATATCTTATTTGCGTTGCCTGATTGAATTTCGGACAGCTTTACCCGTCCACAATCATTATGTAGAAAAGTGGTTGGAGGAACACCGATTGAAACGTCGGATTTTGGTCGGGCAATCTGATAGGATTTCTGCTCCATTGACCTATGGAATTTTCCATCCAGTTATTCTAATGCCGAAAAAAATGGACTGGAAAAACGTAAAACAAATGCAATATGTCCTCCTACATGAATATATACATATCTGTCGATATGATACTGCCAAAAAGCTGATTGCAACTCTTGCCCTTTGTATTCATTGGTTTAACCCTTTTGTGTGGGTGATGTATATTCTTTTTAACCGCGATATAGAATTGGCTTGTGATGAAGGCGTTATACGGCAGTTGGGAGAAAAATCAAAATCTGCCTATTCACTAATGCTAATCAACATGGAGGCAACAAAAAGTGGGCTATTGCCATTTTGTAACAATTTTAGTAAAAATTCTATTGAAGAAAGGATTACAGCAGTTATGAAAATTAAAAAAACATCCCTATTAGCAGTTTGTGTTGCCGCAATACTCATTGTTGGTGTAACTACTACTTTTGCAACGTCCGCAGCGGGTAGCAGCAGAGAAAAAAATATTATTAGTGACACAAATTTTTCTGATGAAGAATTTGAAAAATTGCTTGCCTTACAATTTGATGGCTACAAAGAGATGAGTGTTTCAGAATTTCGAAATAAAGTATGGGAAATAATAGATACGGAAGAATATCTTAACTTGCTACAGGACTTTTCTAAGGACACTGCCCTATATGAACAAAAGGATAATAATGAAATTGCGTCTTTTCTGTTTTATACATTAGAACCACTTACTGCTGAAAGATGGCAAACAAGGGATTTTGGAGGATATTTAGAAATTGAATATCAAGGCGATAATGCCGTGCTGGAATATGTCATTACACTTACCATTCAGAATGCAGATGCACTTACTGTTGGTGAGTATAATACTGCATATTTAGGTATTGCAAGCGGATTGCAGGATATCTTACAGGGAAAAACGCAGGAACAATTACGGAATAAAACTTTTATGGAAGAAGTAATTCATGCAGAAATCGAGGAATTTAATGGACAATGGAATACAGATAAACTGCAAATTTCCGTGGAATATTTCTATATGCCTCTTATGGATTTTGATACAGAAAAAGGCGGGCAGGAAAATATACAGGAAGAACAGGAGAAACGGAGCTATCCATACGGCACAGAGGAAGATTACCGTTCTTTGCTTAATTTAAAAACAACCGATTATCAAAGTAGGACAGTTGCAGATTTTAATATGGATTTACTGGATTGGGCAAATGAAAATTATGGGCGGATGGAACGGATAAATTGTGATGCTGCTTATAATGATTTTTCAGTGGATTTAAACAAGGATGAACTTTCTTTTGTGACATTAAGCACATGGCTGTCCGGAACGGAAAATGCAAAGTATGTACAAAGTAATTACATGGGACAGAAGGAGGAAGATCCCTGCTATAATCAATATCTTGCGTCAAAAACAGTAAAAGAACACGGATACGGCGCATGGTGTGATTTGTTCTATCAATTCTCATATCATATCGCTGACAAAAAGACACTTACGGTTGGGGAACGTGACTATTGTATCAGCAATATGATAAACGGGATACAGGATTTTTGGAACGAAACAGATATGGAAGAAATGTTAAGTATGACAAAAGAAGATATTGTAAGTAAGCTGAAAGAAATTGCAGCAGGATACAGTAATAATAACATAACAATTACAATTCATAAAGATTCGGTAAGCTTTGAAAAAATGGACGAACGAAACGATGAACGAAACAATTAAAAGCAAAATTATTAGAAATCCGTAAACAGAACTTTTTTATGCAAACCTAAAAACCATGACACCCTATGGAAACTGCAATTCTTCCACAGGGTGTCATTTTCTTTATTGCCATACCGCCCCGGATATGGCGCTCGGATAATATTTTTTTAAAGAAAAGGTTTACAAACCCCGATGTCTGTGTTACCATGTGAAGCGGTAAAAGTAGTTTGGCCAAGGGCGGCGGAAACTATTTTTTTCTATGTATAAGGGTATGGGATGAAAAAAGGGGCTTTTCGTCTGCGCGCTGTTTGGCGCGAAGCTGCTTGTATATCGGGGAAACAGCGCAGAAAAGAGGGTTTGTATGAAAATGATTTACCAGGTGGAAGACCGGCCGAAATTCGGGGCGATGGTCATGTTTGCGGTTCAGCAGCTCCTGGCGATTATGGCAGCAACATTAGTAGTGCCAATGATTGTGGGAAATGGCATGAGTTCTGCTGCTGCATTGTTCGGGGCGGGTGTGGGTACGCTGGTCTATATCCTGTTTACCAAAAAGAAAAGCCCTGTATTCTTAGGTTCTTCCTTTGCGTTTATCGAGCCGATGAGCGCGGCTTTTGCGGGTGGTGTGTCAATGGGTCTGGGGTATCTTGGGCTGATTTTCGGCGCGGTTTTTGCGGGGCTTGTCTATGTAGGAATTGCATTTTTGGTCAAATTTGTCGGAGTGGACTGGCTGAATAAGCTGATGCCGGTGGTGGTGATTGGACCGACCGTTGCCATTATAGGGCTTTCCCTGGCAGGAAATGCAGTTGGGGATCTGACAAGCGGCGGCGTAAAGGTGGACGGTGTTTCAGTGGCGCAGCCGATTGCAGCGCTCTTATGCGGCCTGGTAACGCTGACGGTAACGATGTTATGCTCCACTTACGGCAGGCGGATGGCAAAACTGATTCCGTTTATCTTAGGGATTCTAGCGGGGTATGGGACAGCGCTTATCCTGACTATAATCGGGAATGCAGCAAATGCGGACATGCTAAAATTGCTGGACTTTTCACCTTTTACAGCACTAACAAAAGATGGTGTCAGTGTGAAGACGTTTTTTGCAATACCGGATTTTACGTTTCTTACTGCGAAGGATGGATTTGGCGAGTTGAATCTTTCCTATATTGCATCCATTGCGGTAGCTTATATACCGGTCGCGTTTGTTGTGTTTGCGGAGCATATCGCGGATCACAAAAATATATCCTCCATTATTGAGAGGGATTTACTAAAGGAGCCGGGGCTTGATAGGACGCTTCTTGGTGATGGGATTGGTTCGATGGCAGGGGCGTTCTTTGGCGGATGTCCAAATACGACCTACGGGGAGTCGGTTGGCTGCGTGGCGATTACACGAAATGCTTCGATTGCCACGATTGTAAGCGCGGCAGTCGGGGCGATTATGATTTCCTTTCTCTCACCGTTTATCGCGTTTGTAAATTCCATCCCGCCCTGTGTTATGGGCGGTGTGTGCATGGCACTGTATGGTTTTATCGCGGTGTCAGGTCTTAAGATGATACAGAAGGTGGATTTAAATAAGAATAAAAATCTTTTTGTGGTTTCAGTAATTCTGATTGCGGGGATTGGTGGTCTGACGCTGACGCTTGGACGGGTAAAAATCACATCCGTTGCGGCGGCGCTGATCCTTGGTATTTTAACAAATATGATATTAAAAAATGCTCCTGAGGAAGTATGAAAGGGGCAGCGGGTTTTGCAATGAGGGTGGGAGTGTGAAGCCTTTTACACATGGAATGGAAGAGGCAGGTTTTGTAATGGGGTGCCGGGTGTGGGGATTTATTGTGGGAATGGAGTGTGCAGGAGGAATTAAGATGAGGGTTGGTTTTGATAATCAGAAATATTTGAAGATGCAGTCCGAACATATCAGGGAACGGGTTGGGAAATTTGATAATAAGCTTTATCTGGAGTTTGGTGGAAAACTTTTTGATGATTTTCACGCTTCGCGTGTGCTTCCGGGGTTTGCGCCGGATAGCAAGTTAAAACTTTTGTTGGAGCTAAAAGATCAGGCGGAGTTGGTGATTGTGATCAGTGCGGCGGATATCGAGAAGAATAAGATCCGTTCGGATATTGGAATTACTTATGATAAGGATGTACTGCGCCTGATTGATATGTTCCGGGGGCTTGGGCTGTATGTCGGGAGTGTTGTGGTAACACAGTATGCGGGGCAGCGGGCGGCGGATGATTTCCGCGACCGCCTGCAGGAACTTGGCGTGCGGGTGTACAGGCATTACCGGATTGACGGCTATCCAAACAATATCCCGCTGATTTTGAGCGAGGAAGGTTATGGAAGGAATGATTATATTGAAACAGCAAGACCGCTTGTTGTGATTACCGCGCCGGGACCTGGCAGCGGCAAGATGGCAACCTGTCTTTCGCAGCTCTACCATGAACATAAGCGTGGCATCCATGCGGGCTACGCAAAATTTGAAACCTTCCCGATCTGGAACCTGCCGCTGCATCATCCAGTTAACCGTGCTTACGAGGCAGCGACTGCGGATTTAAATGATGTGAATATGATTGACCCGTTCCATTTGGAAGCCTATGGGGAAACGACGGTGAATTACAATCGCGATATTGAAATTTTTCCGGTATTGCAGACAATTTTTACCGCGATTTTCGGCGAGAGTCCGTATAAGTCCCCAACGGACATGGGAGTTAATATGGCGGGGAACTGCATCTGCGATGATGTGGCGTGTCAGGAGGCATCAAACCAGGAAATTATCCGCAGGTATTATCAGGGACTTTTGAATCTCGTGCAGGGACATGGAAAAAACGAGGAAGTTTTCAAGCTGGAACTTCTAATGAACCAGTCCGGACTGACTACAGCGAACCGGAAAGTGGTGCCGGCGGCAAATGCTTTGGCAAAGCGCACGGAAATGCCGGCTGCGGCAATGGAACTCCCGGATGGGACGATTGTGACCGGTAAGACAACAAAACTTCTTGGCGCATCGGCTGCGGTGCTGTTAAATGCCTTAAAGACATTAGCTGGAATCCCGGATGAGATCGACTTAATTTCACCGTCCGCCTTAGAGCCAATCCAGAGATTGAAAATTGAGTATCTTGGTGGTAAGAACCCGCGCCTGCATACGGATGAAGTGCTGATTGCCCTTTCCATCAGTGCCAAGGATGATGAGAATGCAAGGCGGGCGCTAAAACAGTTGCCAAAGCTTTCCGGCTGCCAGGTACACACGACGGTCATCCTCTCGTCGGTGGATACCACTTCGTTTAAGCGGCTGGGGGTTTTATTGACCTGTGAGGCGAGGTATGAGAATAAAAGTCTGTATCATTAAAAAGGGAAAATTAAGATTATTTTACGCTGTTTAATTTTGTGCAAAAGAAGTTCCTGCCTCTTTAGGAGGGGGATGCCATTAGGGATAATGAATCTTGCTGTGGCGGATGGCAAAAATCGTGGTTAAAACGGCGCGATGCAGAAATGGGGGAACGATGAAATTTTTACATGTGGATTTGCGCAGGCTAATACTGGTTGTGGTATCAGTGATTTTGATGGGGTTTTTCATTTCTTTTTTAAATCCGTGCGGGTTTGGTTCTGACCCATGCACTGTGATGAACCTTGCAATTTCAGGGAAGATGGGCTGGACACTCGGAAACTGGCAGGCAACATTAAACTGTATTTTATTTATATTTGTGCTGCTGTTTGGGCGCAACCAGCTAGGCTGGGGAACGATTGCGAATATGTTCTTGGTTGGGTACAGCTTTGACTTTTTTACAAAAGTGAATTCTTTATGGCTGCCAGAGCAGGCATTTGAAAATATGGCAGTGCGTGTGATTGTGGCGGCGGTGGCGCTTTTGGGGTTTGTGGTGGTGGCTTCCATCTATATGGCATCCGATCTTGGGACTGCGCCATATGATGCACTCTGTTTTATTATTGCATCACGCCAGAAAAAACTTTCCTTCCGTGTGGTACGTATTCTCTATGACGGGTTTGTTTGCCTTGTGGCGGTAATTTTTGGGACAAGGCTCGGTGTAGTTACGATTGCGATGACCTTTTTGCTTGGTCCTGTTATTACCTGGATGAAAGAGAATGTGGTGGAGAAATATCTGCCGATAAAGTAAGGATACTGGAAATGCATAATCTGATTTATGACCATTGGTCAGAATGCCGCGTATGTGGCTGAATGGGAGGAAATATGGCAGAATACACCCATGTAACCCATCTCTTTGAACCGATTTATGATGAAACGTCCCAGGTATTGATCCTTGGGACATTTCCTTCCGTAAAATCGCGCGAACAAAATTTCTATTATGGACATCCGCAGAACCGTTTCTGGCGTGTGCTGGCAGCAGTCTGTGGGTGTGCGGTTCCGGGGACGGTGGAAGAGAAAAAGGCAATGCTTCTTAGGGAGCATATCGCAGTCTGGGATGTGATTGCAAGCTGTGATATCACAGGTTCTTCCGATGCCTCCATCCGCAATGTGCAGGTGAATGATATCGGGTGTATCCTTAGCAGGGTGCCGGATATCCGGATTTTTACAAACGGTGCGAAGGCGCATGAATTGTACCGGAAGTATATGCAGAAGACGGCTGGCAGGGAGGCGGTGCGTCTTTTGTCCACAAGCCCGGCAAATGCGGCGTGCGGGTTTGAGAAACTGTGCGGGGAGTGGAAAGTCATACGGTCAGGTAAAACAGAGTGACCTGCTCTTTTGCGCAACCCTGCAGATCCAGTACATATAAGGGGCTGCCACTCTTCGATTTAAGGGTGGCAGCCCAGTTTTTAATCTTTTCTTTTTAATGCCTTTATTTCTTCCGAATCCAATTTACTTTTTTTGGGAAAAATTCCCTTAAAATTCCTGGATGGAACAGAATCAACAGCGGAAATAACTCCAATCTGCCCGCTAACATATCAAACATAAGCACATACTTGCTGAATATGCTAAATAGCCCAAAATTCTGTGTCGGGCCGACGAGTGCAAGGCCTGGACCAATATTGTTGATTGTCGCGGCGACCGCTGTAAAATTTGTGACCAGATCCCTTCCTTCCAGGGAAACTAGGAAGACAGAACCGGAAAACAGGAGCACAAAGGTAATAAAATACACATTTACGGCGCGCACCACCTCATGTTCCACCGGTTTTCCCTCGAAATTAGTTTTCTGTATAATCTTTGGGTGGAGGTAGGAATTTAATTCCTTCTTCACGGTCTTTATCAGGATTACAATGCGCGAAACCTTGATTCCGCCGCCGGTACTGCCCGCGCAGGCACCAATAAACATTAAAAGCACAAGCACGGTTTTAGAGGTCTGTGACCAAAGGTCAAAATCTGCCGTCGAAAATCCGGTGGTGGTGATAATGGAGGCAACCTGAAATGCGGAATGGCGCAGAGCGTCCGCCATATGCATGGCATCCTGCAAAAGGCTGATAAAAATAATTGCGGTGGAGGCAAAAATAATAAGGAAATAATAGCGCACTTCCTCCATGTGCAGCGCGCGCTTTATCTGGCGGAATAATATAAAATAATACGCGTTAAAATTGACACCGAACAGGATCATAAAAATAGTGACCACCCATTGCAGGTACGGCGAATAACTGCCAAAACTATCGTTTCTGATGCCAAAGCCCCCGGTGCCCGCCGTACCGAAACTTGTGCACAGCGCGTCAAAAAACGGCATTTTTCCAACCAGGAGCAAAATAAGTTCAAGCACCGTCATCCCAAGATAGATCATATAAAGGATGCGGGCGGAGGACTTCATTTTTGGCACCAGCTTGCCAACGGATGGTCCCGGACTCTCGGCGCGCATCAGGTTGATATGGGAGCCGCCACTTAGCGGGATAATGGCAAGCAGGAAGACAAGCACGCCCATGCCGCCGATCCAATGTGTGAAGCTGCGCCAGAGAAGTGCCGCATGGGAGAGTGCCTCCACGTCGGAAAGGATGCTTGCCCCGGTGGTGGTAAAGCCGGAGATGGTTTCAAAAAGTGCGTCGGTAAACGACGGGATCTCCTTAGAGAACCAGAACGGAAGGCAGCCAAAAAAGCTGAGTGCAACCCAGCTTAGCGTAGTGGCAACGCAGCCTTCCTTCATATAAAACACATGGCTTTTTGGTTTTTTATACGTTGTCAGGTAACCTAAAAGCAGACAGATAGCCGCGACGACAAGATAGTAAAGCCCTTCTTTTTCGCGGTATATTGCGGCGATCAGGCATGGGAGGAGCAGAAAGGCTCCTTCAATTTTTAAAACATGTCCCAGGACATAGCGTATCATTGAGCGGTTCATACAAAATAATGTTCCTTTCCTGCCGATAATGCAATTATTCTTCCAGTATATCCAGAATATTATGGAATCCGGTGTGTGTGGTGACAATCATTATCGTGTCGCCCACATGGATACAGTCCTGGCCGGTTGGGATAATAATCCTGCCCCTGCGGTTGATAAAGGAAACCAGCAAATGTTTCTTTAAAGCCAGATCCTTAAAAGCAATATTGGTCACGGCGGAATCATTTTCTACCCGGAACTCGATTGCCTCCACGCGGGAATCAAACATATGGTAGAGTGTTTCAATCTTATCGCTGTCCTTTGAGTTTGTTTTCGCGCGCACATAGGCAATAATGGCTTCGGCGGTGATGTAGCGCGGGTAGACGACGCTGCCAAGGTCAAGTTTGGTGATAACATCCTTAAAGGTGATACGGTTAATTTTTGTAATGATTTTGGCATTGGATGCCTGTTTTGCATAGAGGGTCAGAAGAATATTTTCCTCATCAATCCCCGTAAGCGGGACAAAAGATTCGGCGTATTCGATTCCTTCCTCTTTTAATAGTTCCTCGTTGGTACCGTCGCCGTTGATAATAACCGCCTTTGGCAGAAGGACGCTTAATTCCTCGCAGCGTGCAGGATTATTCTCGATAATTTTTACTTCGATCCCCGCCGCGATCAGACAACTAGCAAGATAGTATGCCGCCCGCCCGCCGCCGATAATCATGGTATTTTTGACCCGGCCGGATTTCATGCCGATGGCTTCCATAAAAAGTCTAGTATTTTTGCTGGAGGCGACAAAGGAGATTATGTCGCCCGCCTTCATCTGAAAGTCCCCGGCGGGGATGTGGACTTCGCCTTCGCGTTCAATGGCGCAGACAATAATATTTGCTTTTTTGTCGCGCGCCATAATAACTTTGCGGCTTAGGTTCATAATGGTCATACCATCTAGGATGCTGCCTTCCGGAATACGGAATTTTGCCATTTCCGCCTTGCCCTGCGCGAAGGAGTTGACTTCAAGGGCGGTTGGGAGGGAGAGGATGCGCGCGGCTTCCCTGGCAGTTTCAAGTTCCGGGTTGATAATCATGGCAAGTCCTAATTTGCCGCGCAGATATTCGACTTCCGCGCTGTATTCCGGGGTTCGCACCCTGGCAATGGCGGCACAGTTGCCGACCTGCGTGGCGATGGTGCAGCACAGAAGGTTTAGCTCGTCCGAGT
This sequence comes from uncultured Lachnospiraceae bacterium, assembly GCA_947177515.1. Taxonomy (GTDB): domain Bacteria; phylum Bacillota; class Clostridia; order Lachnospirales; family Lachnospiraceae; genus RGIG4057. The sequence continues at coordinate 10,274 of CAMWUU010000004.1, read as the reverse complement.
TAGTCACGGCAATAATCAAGTCCGCCTCCTCAATGCCTGCCTCTTTCAGGACATTGTAGCTGGCACCGTTGCCAGTGACGGTAAGGACATCGTAAAGCCCCTCAAGTGCCTGCATTTTCTGCGGTTTTTTGTCGATCAGGGTGATTGCGTGCCCTTCTTTGCACAGTTGTTCGGTCAGGGCGGCACCAACTTTGCCGCAGCCGACAATAATAATGTCAAGACCTTTATTTTCTGGTTTTGAATTTTTCACGGGTTGCCTCTTTCCGCAGGCATTAATTAAGAATAGAAGGTGCCTGCCAGTATATGGTCACGCCCCATTATACCACATTGGATTTATCTTTGCATTAAGATTTTATAAAAATCGGCGGGAACAAATCGAGCTTTTAATGAAAGGGACAGGAACATAAAATAGATCAAAAAAAGGCGGTGCTAACTAGGATGGACAGGGCATTGACGAAAAAATAATACAATGGTAAAATATCTGCAATATGTTTCGCGGTTAAGGAATATATTGGAAACAAAAACGCCAAAAAAGGAGCAGGATTATGAAAGTATTAATGTTAAACGGCAGTGCAAATACAAACGGCACAACATTCACGGCACTTGCGGAAATCGGAAAGACATTGGAACAGGAAGGAATCGGGTATGAGATCTTCCAGATGGGCGGCGCGCCGGTGCGCGATTGTATCGGCTGTGGGCAGTGCAGTGAAAAGGGCTGTGTATTTGCGGAAGATAAGGTGAACGAATTTGTGGCAAAGGCGAAGGAGGCGGACGGCTTTGTGTTTGGGACACCGGTATATTACGCGCACCCAAGCGGACGCGTCCTGTCGTTTTTAGACCGGGTTTTTTACAGCAGCGGCAGAAGTTTTGCGTTTAAGCCAGGTGCATCCGTGGCCGTTGCCAGGCGCGGGGGAACCAGCAGTTCGCTAGAAGTGCTCGACAAATATTTCGGTATTTCGCAGATGCCTGTGGCTGGTTCCACCTACTGGAATATGGTGTATGGGAAAAAGGGCGAGGAAGCGGTGCTTGATCTAGAAGGGATGCAGACAATGAGAAATCTCGCGCGCAATATGGCATGGATGTTAAAATGTTTTGCGGCAGGTAAGGAAAAGGGAATTGCGCTTCCATGTGCGGAAAGGGAGAATCGGACAAATTTTATCCGGTAAGGCATTCGGGTTTAGGGCACTGCAGCAGTAATATCGTTTACAGATTGTGGTTTGGATTCAAGAAACAAGGCATGTTCCCGGCATATCCTGCATAGATTATATAAAAAAGTATCGCAGGGTGGATGTTATGAAAACCATCACCAAGGGGCAGCCAAAACATTTTGCTGCCGGATATCTTTCATCAGCGAAGCATCAGCAGATCGAGGAGCGGGCGGTCACGGTAGCGGAATATATTGTCGAGAAAAATGCGACAGTGCGGCAGGCAGCAAAAACCTTCGGGATTTCTAAGTCTACAGTACATAAAGATATTACAGACCGGCTTGGTACAGTTAACCCGGCACTGGCCGAACAGGCGCGCGAGGTGCTTGACCGCAACAAATCCGAGCGCCATATCCGGGGCGGTATGGCAACAAAGAAGATGTATGATTCGAAAAAGAGGAAACCTGGGGAAGAGGGTACGGTAAGTACTTTTTCGCGCCGGGGCTAAGCGGGAAATGACACCCTGTGGGAGAATTATAGTTTCCATAGGGTGTCATGGTTTTTTAGGTTTGCACAAAAAGTTCTATTTACGGATTTCTAATAATTTTGCTTTTAATTCATTCTCAATCCGGTTGAGTTCGACTTCCGCAGCACGGCGCTTTGCGTGTCCTTCCGTCTGGATGCGCATCACTTCGTCGAGCGTACTGATCAGGGACTCGTTCGTCGTCTTTAATGTTTCAATATCCACAATGCCTCTCTCGGATTCCTTTGCCGCCTCAACGGTTGCCATTTTCAGTGTGGCGGCATTTTTGCGAAGCAGTTCATTTGTCATATTGGTAACTTCGCGCTGTGCTTTCGCGGCCTGCTCGGAATGCGTTACTCCTAAGGCGAGCACCATCTGGCTTTTCCAGAGCGGGATTGTATTTACAATCGTGGACTGGATTTTTTCGGACATTAAGGTGTCACTGCTTTGTACAAGGCGGATCTGGGGTGCAGTCTGGATTGAAATCATTCGGGTTAGTTCCAGGTCATGCAGTTTTTTCTCAAAGCGGTTGCACATTGCCGAGAGGTCATTGGCGGCCTGGGCATCTTCCGGCAGTCCGGATGCAGCCGCCTTCTGCATTAGTGCGGGAAGATCCTCGGACTGGATTTTTGCCAGTTTTTTCTTGCCCGCTAGGATGTACATGGACAGTTCCTTGAAATAATTCTTGTTCAGCTCATACATTTTGTCGAGCAGCGCGACATCCTTTAAAAGCTGTATCTGATGGGATTCCAGAACCTGTGTGATTTTGTTGACATTGGTTTCTGCTTTCGCGTATTTTGCCTTCATGCCAGTCAGACGGTCGGAAGCCTTGCGGAATTTTCCAAAAAATCCCTTTTCCTCTTCCTCATCAAAACTCTTTAACTCTGTTACAAGGTTTGAGAGCATGGAGCCGATCTCACCGAGATCTTTTGTGCGCACATTTTCCAGTGCATGTTCGGAGAAGTCCGCCATTTTTTTCTGTGCGCCCGCGCCAAATTGCAAGATCATCTGGGAATTGTTTAAGTCGATCTTTGCTGCGAAATCATCCACCATCTGGCGTTCTTGCGGAGTCAGGGAACTTTCGTCAAAAACCGGTTTTTGCAATTCCGGGGGAACTTCAGGTTCCGTTTTCGCAGGGGGCATTTGTTCCTCGGCGAACGGTTCAAATGTTAAAGTGGGGGTTGCGTCCAAATCCTTTAATAAATCTTCTGTCATTGTTTTTGCCTCCATGAATTAATTATATTTAAGAAAATTGTTTTGCTATAAGCTTAAAGAAACAATGGTTTTATCAGTGTTATATTTTGTCAAATGCCCCCTTTGTCAGCCCTTCCTGTGCGAACATAGTCTGCAATACGGAAATATCGGTTGAAATATCTAGCGCGTCGTCCTCGTACAGACTGTCAAGCAGAGTTTCAAACGCGTAGATAATGGTTTCTAGCGTGGACTCAATTTCTTTTTTGGCTGATTTGATATTGTCACCCTGCACGCTCTGAGCGTCGAAATCGCGATAGGTATCCACGAGTTTCAGGGTGGTTGGCAGGTAGTAATTGATAAATTTGTCCAGGTCATCCACCTGCTCCGGGTGCAGTTCAATGCGGGCATAAATCTTGCGGATAATTTCCTCAAGATGGTCAAGTTTTGCAGAGATAACCTCACCCGGGATGGCGGCGTTCGCCTCACGGATTTTTGTAAGGTAGGAATCGCCTGCAGAGAGCACCTTAATAACCTTTGGCGGCAGAAAAGCACGTCCAGGGTTTTCTGCGGTATCGGCAGTGGAATCGGTCTTTTGTGATGGATTTTCTCCGGACTTGGTACTAGTCTGGTTCTGCACATCATTTCCTAATGTGTCCTGGGAAATCAAATCGTCCTTGCCGTAATTTGCTACCCTAGGCTTGATACGGGCACCCTGGCGCTTTTCTTCCAACTGACGTGCAAGATATGCATTCTGGACTTTTAAGTATTGGTCGTAGGTAGCACCGTTAAGCATTACGCAGGTCTGCTGGTCGTCGATATGTCCCTCCGGGAACATGCCGAGCGAAATCATTTTGCGCAGGTCTTTTATCACGAACCGCTGTGAGCGCCCGATATGGGAGGAAAGTTCCTTGATCGGGCAGTAGGCGCGCCCGCGTAACTGGCGCACATATTGGTAAAAACGGTGGATACGGTGCCTGCGGGTGGTGCCAACAACTGTCATACCGCCGGAAATAAAAAGACCGGGTATGACGAGGGAACCCATCAAAGTGTCATATATATGGTAGTCTATGGTGCCTGACCCGGAAAAAAGGTTGAGCATAATAAGAGAGAATACGCAGGCAGCAAGGCCGAGCCATCCAAAAACTGACAGCAGAGTGCCTGAAATACGTCCCTTTGGATTGCGGCTGATTGGTACTAGTTCTGCGCAGGACTGCCTGCGCTGCGCCGTACCCGCGCCGCCATCGGGGGTAAAACCTGGATTTTGCCCGGGCATCCTGCCTGTGCCATTGTTTCTGGAAAAATCACCGCCACCAAAAGGATTTGTCTTTCGTGCCGCAGAACCGCCAAAAAAGCCAAATGCCTCTGCAGCTTCGCGCAGACGGCTGGAATAATCGTAGCGGCCTTGCCCGTTCTTTGCACCATGGGAATGGTCGTGGTGGCCGTTCTGTTTTTTTGCTTCCTCCGCTGCCTGTTTTCTGCGTTCTTCTGCGGCTCTGCGCCTTGCTTCGATTGCCTGCCTGCTACCTAAGCGGGCGCGTTCCGCTTCCTCCTTAGCCGCCTGCCTTCTCGCCTTGTAATCTGCACGAATATCGCCGTTTACAATCTCGCCGTCTATATGTTCAAGAGCTTACGTCGTTGTTTAATGGCCGTCATAATGCTGGTAAAAGCGGTTTTGGTTTGTCCCGATCTGTGCGATCGAAGTATTGACGGCGGTGGTAATATTTTTATTCAATTGTGAGAAATCCGATGTGGCCAGTGCGTCCTGCACGGCTTTTTCAATATCGGATGCAAGATCAGAATTGTACATGTCAAATCCCTCGTTCATGGTATATTTTATAGTAGTGCAGGACGTGTTATCCCATCCTTTCTGTTAGGATTATAGCGCAAAAAAAAACGGTTTGCAATCGGAATTCAATATTATAATCAATTTATAATTTTCTCCTGATACAACTTGTTAGGGACTTTTTTGTACGGTTCCTAGAATATTCAAAGTTTCGACATAACAAAAGCCGGGAGCCATCCAGCTTCCGGCTTTTGTTATGTGGTGCTAACTTCTGCACCATTCCCGGCAGAATCCCTGCGGGGAAGATTGGTTCTTTCATCCAGCGTTTGGCGCTGGTTTCACAAAATCAAGTTCTTTGCAATGTCCCCTTTTTATTTCTAGTACCACATCCGCTTGCTTTGCCACCTCGTTAGAATGCGTTACTACAACCACACACTTCCCGAATGTATGGGCACTTTCTTTCAAAACTGTTGTGATTTCTTCGGCGGTATTAGCGTCTAGGTTTCCAGTCGGTTCATCCGCCAAAATAACTGGGGCATCGGAGGCCAGCGCCCGCGCAATCGCTACCCGCTGTTGCTGCCCGCCGGAAAGCTTCAATATGTTTCGCGAAACTTCATCCTTCGTAAGCGAAAGCCGTTTTAGGATAGGTTCGGCATCCAGTTTGGCGGTGAGGCGCACATTTTCAATGGGTGTCATATAGTCGATCAGGTTGTAGCTCTGGAAAATCAGCGAGATATGGTTCCTTCGATGATGTTCTAGGCTTTTTGCCGCAATGTCCTTGCCATCAAACAGGATGCTGCCCTGTGTTGGCACATCCAATCCGCCTAACAGCGACAGCAATGTGGTCTTACCAGATCCGGACGGACCAAGGATGGCGTACATCTTCCCGGTTTCCAATGTTGTGCTGATATTTTGTAAAACCGCCTTGCCCTTTTCGTAGGTGTAAGAAACATTTTTCAATTCCAGTGTAGGCATGATAGTCCCTCCTTTAACTCATTTTAGACAGGATTTCCCTCGGTTTTAATCGCATGACGGTAATGGATGATGCGCTGACGGCCACAATGATAATGGCAAGGCCAATCAGATAGAGTTGGGCTAAATGATCTGCCCCGACGGACACATTGATACCGTCTTCTGTGGGCAGGGAATTTTGCACAGGGCTGCCTATGTCCACATCGATAGCACCAGAGGCAGAAACATCGCTTTCCTCCTCCAGCTCAGTCTGCATACTTTGTTGCAGCAAATGGTTGCCAATCTGTCCTGCTACAGCGCTGCTGGTAAAGTAGGACAGGCCAAAGGCGAGGACAGCAATCAGAAGCACCTCCATAAGATACTGCCCGATGATGGCCGACTTTTTGATACCTACGGACAGGAATACGCCTATCTCATGGATGCGGGTCTTTGTCCACAGTGTCAATATCAGAGCCAGAATAATGGCGCTGACAATGATGATAACCACCAGCAGGGTCAAGACTAAATTATTAAGCGTAGCCAGCGGCGCGGCGGCACTCTCGTAGGTTTCGTTGTCTGCATCAATAGTAAACGCCTTCCAGTCAATCCCGGACAGGGACTTTACATCGGATATTATTCGTGCTATATCCTGCGGATCGTCTATGGTGACCTGGAGGGAGGAAAAACCGTAATTAATTTTGTCGCCGTCGATCCCTGTCTTAAAATCCACAAAAACCAGGTTCTGGATTTTGTCGTATGTAGTGATGAATTCCCCAAACTGCTCTACTTCCTTGGGGGTAAACAGCCCAATGATCTGCAGCTTAATTTCTTCTCCAGTAAATCCCTGATCTTCCATGCTGTAATAGTGGGTTGTAAGATAGTCCCCGATTTTTAGTTCGTTCCGTTCTGCCAAGTCCCGGCTGATAATTGCCACGCGGGTATCATCCACGCAGATGTGCCGCCCTTCTGAGAGTGTTAATGTATCAGTCGTAAAAAACAGATCATCCTGCGTACCATAGACTCCCATTACCTTTGTGCAGCCCTGATATTTTGCGTCGATTGGGAGCGTTCCCGGAAACAGGGAAATCCCATCAAACGGAAGAATATCGTCCAGCCGTGCGCTGCAATACTTTATTCCAGGAACCGCTTTAATGGCGGCGATATTCTCCGGGGTGAATTGTACAGTGGAATACATAAGATAACTGTTTGATGTTTTGCCAGTTTCCTCATCCACCTCATTCATAATATCTTCCTTGACTATGTAGGGACTGTTCTCCCAATCCGGGAAAATATTAAATTTGCCGCCAAGGCTCTGCCGAAGGTTGAACTGTGCGGTTTTAGATGCATCCCAGATGGAAAGACCGGTCAGTACAAAAGTTGCTATGATCAGCAGGATGGCGAACAGGAGAATGGTTTTCCCCCGCTTTCGTGTGACGTATAGAAACGCCCTTTTGGAAATGTTCACAATTGGATACCTCCTTATTGTTGTGCTGTTCTTTTGAACGCATCTGTAGAATAGCACCCCAATATGGAATGGGTATGAAACGGGGATGGAATTTGGGTGGAAATTGCTTATAGATGGATGGTAAATCGCATCCCCAAAGGAGATTTCATGGGCGCAAAGGTAAAAGGGAGGTTCATGGAGGTTAAGAGTGTGTCCACAATATAAAGACCCAGACCGTTGCCGCCGCTCTCCCGGTTCCTAGAGAGATCTGGACGGTAGAACGGTTCAAACAGGCGGCGAATTTCACTGGCAGGAATGGGGTCGCACTCATTTTCGACCACAAGGCTGCGCCCCTTTATATGAACAGAAACCGTTTTCCCCTCTTCCGTGTAAGCAACAGCATTAGCGAGAATATTGGATACGGCCTTGCTAAACGAGCCAACAGGCAGCGTAGCAGGAAACTGTTCTGGCAGGTCAAGCAAAAAGGATATTTGATGTGCCGCCGCAATCAGTTGGTAGGGTTCACATAGTTCCGCTAAAAGTTCGGACACATCAACCGACCTTGGCGGTTCTGTTGTCAAGTTCAGCTTAGAGGTTTCTAAAATTTCATGTATCATCCCGGAAAGCTGCTCAACCATTTCTTTGCACTCCGGGAGATAGGAAGCATAGTCCTGATATTTTCCTACACCTAAAATCATATTTTCCAGGGTGGCATTTAGTGCAGTCACGGGCGTTTTTAGTTCATGGGATGCTGCCCGCAGAAAGTCCACCTTGGCTCTCTCCATATCACGCACGGCATCTTTTTCCCGCTCCAAATGTTCAATTGTAGACAGCAGATTGGAATATAGCTCATTCACATTCTCTGCCAATGTGCCAATTTCATCCTTGGTCTGGGTAGGACAACTCACAGTCCGGTCTAACTTCATCATTCGTTCCGTTGTTGCAGAAATCCTTTTGATTGGGTCGGAAATCGCTTTGGAGAACAGCAGGGAACAAATAACAGAAATAACCAGGGAGCAGCTTAGGGAAATAGGCAGGGCTTTTTGCACTGCTTCAGCTACAAATTTTGCCTGATTGATACTGACCACTACATTGTTCGTTATATTTTTGGAGCCTCCAAACTCATAATGCATCTGCGGTGCAAGCAGATAGATCAGTCCGTGGGTCATAATAACAATAAAAATAAGGATGAACAGGGTGTAGAGGAAGATTTTCGGAAATAGTTTTAAGTGTTTCATGACTGTACCTCGTATTTATAGTGGATGTCACTCTTTGTCACAACTACGGATCGCGTCGTTGGTCTTGCATTGTCCTTGATAAGTAATAATATTGCCATTGTAGCACCTCCTTGTGGTTAGTATAACACAGGAATGTGAAGTGTGTATGAAATATGCCCCAAATTCTTTTTACCATCACAAAAAAATCAGGGAATGGATAAAAGGAATTGCGAAGGACGGCAGATTGTGATATAGTAGGAAAAGCTTTGTAGGAAAAAAACGAAGATGTGAGTCGGGTTGTCTGGCAAGTTTTAGCGATCGTTAATATAAATAAGGAATGGGGGCGGTATATTTTATGGCGGATAAATTATCAGAGTTGATTCAGACATGTTATGGGATGGCTTCAGCGATCAATGCGGCGGGGATTGGTGCGCAGGAGCAGATGAAATTGCAGGCGACGGTGCGCTGCGAGTTTTTAAAATTTCTTACTTACCTGGCCTATGCGGAAGGAAATATCACGGCGGGGGAGCTTAATTTTATTAACCGGACACTCGGGTACAATTTTAAAAAGGAAGAACTGGTGCAGTTTCGGTTTAGTGAGCGCACAGCCATGCCGGAGTTTGCGAAAACTGTGCCGCGCGCGCTGAAATTTTTTGTGTTGGCGGATGCCGGGAATAAAATGAAGGACGAGGTTTACCGCAGGAAGAAGGCCATTACATTGGTGGAAACCTACCGCCTGCTCGGGCAGACCTATATTGCACAGGATGAGCAGTGCACGGAGAAGGAAATCAAGCTGCTTTCCGCCTATATGAAAATGCTTGAGGATTTTTTAAAAGAGTATAATCTGTTCCGCAGGAACGCACATGTTGAGCCGATTTTGCCGGTTATCGACCGGAGAAAAGAAAAGTGGGAGCAACCGGCGGATAAAGGAAGTGCGGGCAGGGAAGAAAAAGTGGGGAAAGAGGAGGAGAAGGAAGAGGGTGTGGAAGATATGCTGGCTGAGCTAAATGCCCTGACCGGACTTTCCTCCGTAAAGCAGGAGGTGGGGCATCTCGTTAACCTGATGCAGGTGGCCAAGCTGCGCCGCGAACAGGGGATGAAGGAACCATCCGTTTCCAAACACCTGGTATTTTCTGGTAATCCGGGAACTGGGAAGACAACCGTGGCAAGGCTTTTGGCAAAAATTTACAAATCCCTTGGAATCCTTTCCGGTGGTCAGCTTGTGGAAGTGGACCGCGGCGGGCTTGTCGGCGGTTATATCGGGCAGACCGCAGCTAAGACGGCGGATGTGGTCGATGAGGCAATCGGCGGTATTTTGTTTATTGATGAGGCTTATGCATTGACAGTGGGCAAGGGGGATGGCGATTTCGGGCAGGAGGCAGTGGATACACTGCTTAAGGCAATGGAGGACAACAGGGATTCGTTAATTGTGATTGTGGCTGGTTATCCCGATTTGATGGAAGAGTTTTTAAGTTCAAATCCCGGTCTGCGCTCCCGGTTTTCGCGGTTTGTCACATTCGAGGATTATACCCCCGGCGAACTTTTTGAAATACTGCTTGCCATGTGCAAAAAGCAGGAGTATGTGCTTTCGGAGGGTGCGCAGGAGTTTGTGAGGGATTTTTTAAAAAAGCGCTGTGAAAATAAGCCGGATAATTTTGCCAATGCGCGCGATGTCCGCAATCTATTAGAGCGCGCAATTACCAACCAGGCGGCGCGTGTGATTAAGAGCAGGAAGGCGGATTACGACACGTTAGCAAGGCTTGAGCAGTGCGATTTTGAAGGGATCCGCCTGTAAGTTTATGAATAAAGTATGAATAAACTATGAATTTCAGAAGAAAAGCTTTCATTTTTCGGAGAAATGTGTTATAACTGTCTACGCAACCCGCGGTGCAGCAGGAAGAGCAGCTAATTGCAGGCGGGCAGCTATATGGAAACAAAAACCATAACAAAAAGGAATAAAAATTTGAAATAAGGCTACTGCAATCCCACTGGCTTTAGACGGTGGGTTAAGGTAGCC
>CAMWUU010000003.1 GCA_947177515.1 uncultured Lachnospiraceae bacterium | reverse complement strand
TTTGAATCATTGGACGAATGCTTTCTTTGGAAACCTCTTTAATTGTCAAAGCAAGCGCAATATTTTCATAGATCGTTAAAGTTTCAAGCAGATTGTATTCCTGGAAAACAAAACCTAAATGTCTGCGGCGAAATTCTGCGGTAGCTTCATCCGGTATATCTATAATGTTCTGCCCGCTGATTCGTATCATTCCACCTGTTGGCTTGTCTATTGTGGCTATTAAATTAAGCAATGTTGTTTTCCCAGAACCGGAGGCACCCATAATTCCAACAAAGCTGCCATGCGCTATTTGGAAACTTACATTTTTTACAGCTAATATAGAATTGTTTTCTGCTTCGTGTCCTGACGAAACAGTTTCATAACGTTTGGAAACATTCTCAACTTCCAAAACATTTTGAAGTGCGATATCGTATTCTTTTGATTCCCATTTATTTTGTCCTAACCAATTTGTAATCAAGTCCTTAAGTATCTCATCAGCTTTTTCTTTTAACTTTTCTTCTGCAATGCACTCACCCGCGAATAGTTCATTCAAACTAACGTCCAAAAGAGTGCATAATGGCATAAACAAAGATAAATCCGGCATAGACCGTCCTGTTTCCCATTTTGAAATAGCCTTATCAGTTATCCCTAGTTTTTCTGCTAACTGACTTTGCGTCCAGCCTTTTGCCCTCCGGCGTTCGGAAATAAAAGCTCCAATCTTAATTTGATTCATTATTCAGCCCTCCTGTTTGCGGTAAATTATAGAAACCCGGCATAAAAATGAACACCTACCAACGGTAGAGTTGGATAAAACGGGGCTTTTTGCCTCCACTGATAGTATAGTTCCAAACAGAATTTGACAAAATATAGGAATATATGTATGTTTTCACCATTCCGCGAGGGATTCCATAGTAGCTGTCATTTGTGGAAATGTGTATAACTGGCTGTCTTTTAAAATTGTGAATAGCGTTATCCATAATTACATAGCCTGTTATGCACATTTCCAAAATGCCTGTCCTTTGATTTTTGATTCGGAATAGTATAGTTCTGGCGATCTATTCCTTGTTTACAGTTTCTAGCTTCTTACCTAGTATAAGCATTATTTCCAGGCTTATTACATCCAAAGGTGGGCAGATAACACACATTAGAACCGTAACACCGTAAACGACTTTGGCGGCAGTATAATTTCCTCCGTAACCGAGCCTTCAAAATCTGATATGGATGCTTTTTCCGGGAGCAGGCGGCTTTGCGTACCCATCCCGGATTGTGCCATTTCCGTTTGACAATCCACTGCTGCCGTAAGGGCTTTCGCGTGGTAGTGGCTGTGTGAAAGGAATTCTTTATCGGGAAGAAGCCGAAGCGGTTTTGCCTCCCCGTTTGCATTCACAATCTTTACAATCACTTTATCTTCCTTTTCACAGTAGCTGACCGAATAATAAAGCCCTTCCTTTGCGGCTTCCTTTTCCTGTTCCTTCGTATCGAGCGTTACATCCCCCATATTGCAGGAATAAAGTTGCTGGACGTAATAGCTGGCGGTAGGATAAACTTTTGTTTCGTCAAACCAGATCATATCCGGCGACCACTGCGTATAGTCAAGTCTTGCAAAAAGAGGCGCGTAGGATGCCATTACCACAACATCGGCATTGCGTTCAAGATTGGTTAAAAAGGCCGCCTCTGCAAGCGCTCCTTCCACGGTATTAGCATCCGGGCGGTTCATGCCACTTTTCGGGTGTGCGGCATATTCGCCGGAAAATACTTTGACATTGCGCGGGTAATCGTCGTAGAAATTGACATGCTCATAAAGCCATTCTGGCTTGACATAATAATGTTCGTCCACCGCGTACACGAAATTCTCTTTGTCCGCATTCTTGTGGTAGAAATCCCATGCAGCCGTGTAGCGGGCGGAGGTAATATCCGGTCCGGCGGAACCAATCAGACGGATGGAAGGATATTGGTCGTGGATGGCTTGTTCAAATGCCGTATAACGCTCGAAAAAGTCCGCCCGTTCCGTCTGCCACTGCTCATTGCCAATCCCCAAAAGTGTAAGTCCAAACGGTTCCGGATGTCCCATTTTTTCCCGCACGGCACCCCATTTTGTATCTGTGCCGCCATTTGCAAACTCAATTAGGTCAAGAGCGTCCTGAACAAACTGTTTAAATTCGGGGCTGTCCATTGCAACCTGTTCCGTGGACTGGTACTGGCAGGCAAACCCGACATTCATCACAGGAAGGGCTTTTGCGCCAATTAATTCACAAAGCAGAAAATATTCATAATACCCAAGTCCGAGTGTCTGGTTATAATGTGAATACTTTCCGCAGAAATCGTTTTCGTTACTATTTTCATGTACTGCCCAGCGGTTCCAGTTATTTTTCCGGTTCCATGCTTCGGTTAGGGAATCCTTGTAACGGTAACGGTTGGAAAGCGTGTTTCCTTCGACAATACAACCACCTGGGAAACGAAGGAATCCTGGTTTTAAATCATTTAAAGCGTCAAACAAATCTTTACGGAAGATCCCTGCCACAGCGTCCGCTGGGAACATGGAAATAAAGTCAAATTCTATGGTTCCCGGTTCTGTGAGAATCAGTGCGAACACTGCCCCTGTAACGGACTCATTGGCGTGAAGGGTCAGGTGATATTTACGGAAATAATTGTAAGTTTCTTCCGTATGGTCTTCGCAGGATATTTCTGTGGATGCATAGCATTTCCCGTTTTTGCTTATCTCTGCCCGGAAGCTGCCATGGTAGGAAACACACCGCGCAAAGAATGTAATATGGTAATCCATACCCTGTTTTAAGGCAATTCCACTATAGCCCTGATTGCAAAAGCCGACATCCGCCCGGTGTACCACGGCGCGCAGATAATGTGGGTTTTCTTCGGAGAGTGGGCTGCCCTCGACGGTGCGCAGGGTAATTGCAGCATCCGCAGGGAAGGGATTCCAGCCGTAGAGTCCGTCGTATTCAAAATAGTAATCTTTTGCATCCCCGCCCGCCCTGACAAATTCAAAGGAGCGGTTTTCAATCATTTCAGCGTAAAGACCGCCGTCCGCTGCGTAATTGATATCTTCAAAGAACAGCCCAATCATATCGGGCTGAATTTTGGCGCGGCGGGTTGCGCTTATTTTTAGTTCCATAATAGGTAGCCTCCTTTATTTTTTCCATTCCCCAATCTGCTGCTGATCAGGAGGATTGGCCAGTCGGCAGGAGAATATGGGGTTTGTTTATGGATTGTAGTCAGTATAACATATTGGGTTCGTCTTTGCCAGAAAATTCTAGGGTATTTTGTGGGAATCTTTCGGTCAGATGCAATTTTTTACGTTCGCTTTGCAGCCATCAGATCCGCATTCCTATAGGTGGAGGAGGATGTCGCGGGTTTTCCCTATGCAGGATAATTGGGATCCATGATTGACAAGTTTACAAATTATATTTATAATAATTGTCAGGACGTGGCTGAAAATGGTTCCCGTTTATCGGGAATTGAGCCGAAAATCAATATATTTTTGGCATAAAATGATTTTCAGACAACAAATATCGACAAAGAGAGGAGTTAACAATGCAGAAATTACCGCCAATTGAAAAACTTTATGAAGCTTATTCCGCACTTGCAGATAACCGGGTCAGTATGGGGGAGAATTCCGCGACGGTTACATCTTCGGACGGAGCCAAAACCTACAAGGTGGAATGGCAGGATGATACCTATTCTTCTACGGACAATGCGACACTCTGGCAGGGGTATGCGGGATATCCGGTAATCAGTATCCTGATCCTGCAAAAAAAACTTTCGGTGGATAACAATATGGTTGCCCGTTTTTCAAAAATTAACTGGAATAGCTTGAATAAGAAGCATAAAAGGGATTACCGGGCAGCATTGTTGGAAGTATTTGAGCAAAAGCAATTTACCAAGGAAGAAATCAACCAGATTGAAACAGAAACCGAACAGGCGTTCGAACAATTAAAAAATCTTCCGCTTGAAATTGTCCGCAAAGTAAAACGGGGGAACTAAAAATTCCCCCTTGACATTTTCCTATCCATCCTTTATCATAAAAGCATCGCAGGCAGGAACATCTTATTGTCGGGTACTTATTCCTTAGTATCCCCTGTGAAATTTCTGAAAGGTGGTCGAAGAATGATAGGCATTATTTGGTAATTTCCTGAAAAGTGTAACTTCACAGGAGCCTCCACAACATGGAGGTTGCATTGTTATGTATGAAATTCATTTCAATTCCTGTGAGATTTGGGGATTATCGGATTTTGACCGGCCACGCTTTTAAGTGCGCGAATTCCGCGCTATTCCGAGAAATTATTTAATAGATGGTATAATTTATCCTGCCGGGATCGGCTTCTTTTTTGTGTGTCTATAAGTTTGACGCGCAGGCGGGTTGGTTGACGGATAATCTCCCTTTTCCTGTGATGGGAGGGATTTTATGTCAGAAAGACAATATATCAGGGCAGAAAATATTAAAATGAAATTCGGTGACAGGGAGATTTTTCATATCGACCGGCTGAGTATTTACGAGGGGGAAAAAATCGGGCTGGTTGGAGTAAACGGCGCGGGGAAGACTACATTGCTGCGTATTCTTTCCGGGGAGCTTTCACCGGATTGTGGCACCGTAAAATCTTTTTGTCAACCGTTTTTTTTCAGGCAGTTTGCGAAGCAGGGTGGAGGCGATAAAGCACTCGGGCAGGATTGCGGGATGGGGGATTTGATACAGTGCAAAAATATGGAATTGGATCGTTACTGCCTGGATGGGAAAGTGCTGAGCGACCTTCATATTAAGGACAAGGTCTGGGCGGAAAATGTTAGTGGCGGCGAGGAAACCCGTCTGCGCCTAGCTGAGGTTTTTTCTAACGACAGACCGTTGGTTTTTCTGGATGAGCCGACTGCGAATCTTGACTGTAAGGGGATAGAAGTTTTAAAACGCAAGCTGGGGGCTATTGAAACAATGGTATTAATCAGCCATGACCGTGCGCTTTTGAATTCGCTGTGTACGCGCATTCTTGCACTCGAGCAGGGCAGGCTAACGAGTTATGATGGGAATTATGATGACTATGTGGAGCAGAAGCAGGCTGCCGTCGCAAGGCAGTGGACGGAATATGAGCTTTATACCGCAGAAAAGCGCCGCCTAGAAAAGGTCTTCCGGGAAAAGAAGGAACATGCGAAGCAGATTGAGAAGCGCCCGCGCAATATGTCACCGCGTGAGGCAGGGCTGCGCAATTTCCTCTCACACCACCCAAAGGATGCGAAGGCGCGCAAGATGGAGAAGGCGGCGGCTAATGTACAGCAGCGTATTTTGGCGATGGAGGTAAAGGAAAAACCGCGCGAACTGCCCAAAATCCGTCCAGATTTCCGGCTTACCGATCCGCCGGAAAACAAGATTGTAATCCATGGGGAGAATTTTTCCTTTGCTTACGGGGATGGATCTGTAATTTTCCAGGATGCAACGTTTAATATTGCTAACCATAGCCGTGTTGCCATTATTGGGGATAATGGGGCAGGAAAGACCACTTTATTGCACTTGATTTGCGGGAAACTTGCACCGGGGGAGGTCTATGTTGTACCGAAGGCAAAGATTGGGCTGTTAGAGCAAAACCTGACCACCATTGATTATATGAAAACCGTTTTGGGTAATGTGATGGAGGTCAGTGTCCAGAGGGAATCCATTGCCCGCACAGTGCTTTCGCGCCTGCTCTTTTTTGAGGATGATATGAAAAAGCCCGCCGGTATTCTTTCCGGCGGGGAACGTATCAAGCTTGCATTTGCAAAGCTGTTTGTTTCACAGGTCAATCTCCTAGTCCTTGATGAACCAACCAACTTCCTTGATATCCCCTCCATTGAGGCACTTGAGTCTATGTTTTGTGAGTATGGGGGGACGCTGGTTTTTGTATCCCACGATAAAGAATTTATCCGTAAGGTTGCAACCGATATACTGGAAGTAAAGGATGGTAAGATTCTGCATATGAATCGGGAGTTTGAACAGTTTTAATCCGGTGCCATATTGTTATTATGCGCGGAATTCCGCTAAATGTGGGCGGAACGCCTTGTAAATCTGGGTTCCTATCTCATCTCCGAAGCTCTTAACAAAGGCCAGATGGAGTTGATGATGGTTTGTTGTGTCATGTCCAAACATAATGTCAGAAACAATCTCAAAGGATTCCTGGTTTTCGCAAAATTCTTTCGGGAGGTACTTGCGTAGGAGAGCCGCCTTTTCGGAAACGGTCAGATTGGAAAAATCAAGTTCTATATTTTCCGTATCTGGAAAGACCGGCTCAACCGGCAGGGCAAGTGCCTTGCCGGAAGCCCTTTTGCGCTTTTTTACCTGCACTGTTGCGCCACCTTCCATGGGTTCACCCTCCGCCTGTGGTGATTTTTTAGGCGCTGACGTTCTGGTTGTTTTGACCGATTTTCTTTTTGTGCCAGGTTTTGCGGCAGTCATTCCCGTTTCCCCATCCTGCGAAGGCGCATCCTGTCCGTTTTTGCCCGAATTCGATAATTTTTTGTGCCCCGCCAAAATACTGGTATCCGCCTGATCGGAATCCGATAACGGACTGATCTTTTCCAAAGTACCGGAATCTGCCGTAGTATCGGTACCTGCCAGAGGATTAACATTTTCTATGATGCCTAGTGCCGCCTTTGCTTTTGCGGTTTCTGGTTCCGCTGTTATTTCGACATTTTCCGAAATGCAGGAATCGGTTTTGCCATCCAAAGTTTCCATAATATGGGAATTTTCAACAGGATTGATATGTTCCGTCAAACTTCTTTCTGGTATTTGGTCTTTGCCGTCCGTCATTTCCCCCGCTGTATTATTAATCTCTGCTACAGCATTTTTCGGATTATCAGGTACAAAATCGCTGGCGGGGTTTTCTGGTACTTTGTCCGGGTGCTTTGATATATTTGTAATATCTGTCAGGTCAAAGCTGACTGGATTTTCCTGCATTTTTTCTACAGCATTGAAAGAATTTCCCGCTGAGGATACAGAAAGTGGCTGGGCAGGTTTGCGCCCGCGTTTCACTGTGGATTTTTGGGCGGTCTGTGCTGTGTGCTCCTGCTTTTGCGGGAGGGGTTCCTGTTTTGACTTTGTGGGAGCGGAGTTTTCTTTCGCCCGTGCGATATCCTGCCGCAAAACATGATGGACATTCATCCTGGATACGGACATGCCGCGTTCCTGCCAGAATTTCACCACTGCATCAAAACCATTGTCGTTTGAAACGATTACATAATTTGATTTTGAAGCAGTTTTCAGCAGATAGCCCAGGTAGCTGACCAACTGGAAGTCAAGTCCATTTTTTCCAGGGTTGCATTTGATCATCTCAAAGCGGTCGGGAAACTGAAGGATAAGCTGGAGATCCAAGTAGGATACATAGGGTGAATTCTCCGTAAAAAACAGGAGAATCTGATCCGCCCCCATCTTGATTGGAAGCAGATCTTTCCAGGTTGAGCCGACATTTTCCGTATCAACTAAATAAATTTTCTTGGTTGCCATAATTTTCTCTCATTCTGCCGTGCCTGCAATCGTGGCGGGAGTGCTTTTTATTCTCCCTAAATGCCCACGGCCATGTTCCATTTTAACAATATAATCATATAGTATGCTGGCCGTTCCGTGTGGCGCTCAAACCGAAAGACCAGTGAAATATGGCACCGGATGGGGATAGTATAACAGAGATGGGGCAAGATTGCAATTAAAAAAATATGGGAGGGGGGTGAAACCTTATTGCGGTTTGATCTGTTTTGTCATATAATTAATCTGTAAATATGAATGGGAACGGAAAGGGATTTTTCGCTATTTGTCAGAAAGTGTGGGAGGGGGCTGGGAAGGTTTCATGATATTGGGGCTTTAGGACGAAGGAAAAAGGATGGAAATGACGGTCAGACTAGTATTTGGGGAAGGGAAGGATTTTGGAGGCGCTAAAGGACAGGAATAGATTAAAGAAATTGTTTTCATAAATTGAGGCGCATAAACATATCCATAAATGAGAACATGCCTGCGCGGGGGAAGTTATGGGGTTTCTGGTTTATCTGTCCGATTATATTATGCCTCTTTTGTTTTTTTATATTATCGGTTTTGGTCTGTTGATGAAGGTTCACGTGTACGATGAATTTGTAAAAGGTGCAAAGAAAGGACTCTCCACGGTTGTATCCATCCTGCCGACTCTGGTAGGGCTGATGATGGGGGTGGGGATTTTGCGTGCCTCAGGTGCCTTGGATGCAGTTGGAAAAATTTTACAGCCTGCGGCGGAACTTTTACATTTCCCGGTGGAACTGATCCCCCTCTCGGTTGTCAAAATGTTTTCCTCTTCGGCTGCAACAGGACTTTTGCTTGATATATATCAGAAATATGGTACGGATTCCCTGATTGGGCGTATTGCATCCATATCCATGTCGTGTACGGAAACTATTTTTTATACCCTCTCAGTCTATTATATGGCGGCAAAAGTAAACAAAACCCGTTGGACACTGCCCGGTGCCCTGCTTGCGACTCTCTCTGGCCTGGCAGCAAGTGTAGTGCTGGCTGGTTGGTAGGAGAATTTCGTTTTGTTGATAAAAAGTTGATAAAATCGGGATATTATAGAAGGGATCAAAAGAAAGAAGAGGAATGGAAGTGTTAGTATGTATAAAATTTTAGTGGCCGACGATGAGCCAGATGTGCTCAGTTTGTTAAAGGACTATTTTGAAATAAACGGTTATGAGGTAATAACGGCGAAAAATGGCAGGGAAGCAGTGGAAAATATGAAGAAGGATCCAGATATGGTTCTGCTTGATGTAAATATGCCGGATGGTGATGGGCTTTCTGTATGCAGGCAGGTGCGCGATTATGTTTCCTGTCCAATCCTGTTTCTTACCGCGCGCATTGAGGACAGTGACAAGATCGAGGGTTTTGCTGCGGGTGGGGACGATTATATTATAAAGCCGTTTTCCATCGACGAGCTTGGGGCTAGGGTAGCAGCGCATATCCGCAGGGATCATCGGGGTGAGGTGCATAAAAATGTGAAGTTTTTTGGGCACCTGGCTATTGATTATTCTGCGAAAACGGTTACGGTGGATGGTGAGGAAATTGATTTTGCAAAAAAGGAATTTCAAATTATCGAGCTGTTGTCTTTAAACTGCGGACAGGTATTTGATAAGGAAAGAATTTATGAGAAGATCTGGGGATATGATGCGGAAGGGGATAGCACAGTGATAGCGGAACATGTCCGGCGCATCCGGGCAAAACTTGCCGTACACAAGGAGGAATACCATCTTGGGACGGTGTGGGGAATGGGCTATAAATGGATACAATCTGATAGGGGCATAAAGTAGACAAAAAGGATGGAAAGGCGGGTGCAGGGGAGTGGGATGGGAAAGAAAACGCAAAAAAATTGTGGATAAGAAAGCCGGGGATGTGGATAAAAAAGGGGATATGGGTGTTTCTTGTGAAAAACTTAATTTCCCGGAACAGAAATTAAAATTTTCATTCCGGGAGTTAAAATTTTCATTCGGGAAATTTAGATCTCTTTATAAAAACAGAAAGTTGCTGCGCGACCGTTTTACGCTGATTAAATGGCGTTTCGGGCTATATGTCCCTCTATGTCTTTTATTGGCATTTGCGGGTTCTTTTATAATTGGTAAGATGACAAATTATTTCCAGGACGAGTGCATGTGGCGGATTGTTGATGGGGATGCGGAGTTTAAGTATCGCTTAGAATACTGGTATGATGAAGACGGTCAATTATATCGAAACTATATTGGAAGAAACGACAATCCAGATACAACAATATATGAAACAATCTATAGAATTCTTAGTATTTTCCAATTTCTGGCTATTATTATCTGGGTTTTATTCAGTGTCTTTTTGGTAGGAAATTTATTTTATAATAAAGAATTAAAGATTCCAATTAATCTGCTAATGGATGCTTCTAGGCGGATTGCAGACAATCAGCTTGATTTCATGCTTGAATATAACAAGCCAAATGAGTTTGGTATGCTGTGCCGGGCATTTGATGAGATGCGCCTGGCTCTGTATGAGAGTAACCGCGAACTTTGGCGTTCCCTTGAGGAAAGAAAACGCCTGAACGCTGCATTTTCCCATGACCTTCGCACGCCGTTAACCGTGCTGCGGGGCTATGTGGATTTCCTTGCAAAGTATGTTCCGGGCGGGAAAGTGACGGAGGAAAAATTGCTGGGTGTGCTTGGGATGATGAGCAGCCAGATCGTGCGCCTGGAACATTATACCAAAACCATGAATTCAGTCCAGAAACTGGGGGATATTGTGCCTCAGCCGGTTTTTATTGAGGCAGAGGAAATGAAATGGGAGTTTGGTCAGACAGGAGAGCTTTTGTGTGCCGGGAAAGAATTTGTGTTAGACTGGCGGGGGGAGGAAACGCTGTATTTTGATGTGGAGCTGGTATCCCAGATATATGAAAACCTTGTTTCTAATGCGGCGCGCTATGCGGCGGGTCGTGTTATTGTACAATGTTTTGTGGAGGGCGGGGAGTTTTTTCTGGTGGTTTCTGATGATGGAAAAGGATTTCGCAGGGAAGCACTGCAAAATGCCGCCGAACCGTTTTTTCGCGATGAGAGGGAGCCGGATAAAACACATTTTGGCATGGGACTTTATATTTGCCGGATTCTTTGTGAGAAATGCGGCGGAGTATTAAAAGTCGGGAATGTCGGGGATAGCGGGGATGGCGCGCATGGCGGGAAGGTGACTGCAATGGTAAACTGCCTTAAAATGGACAGGCAGGAGTGATGGAATAAATTAAGTTTGTAAAAAAATAAAAAGTAGAGAAAAAGTTGAAATCCAACTGATATCCTATAAATGCAACGGGGAACAGTGGCATTTGGCCATACGAAAAGAAGTCCGCAATTAAGCTTTGCGACGTTGCAGAAAGGATGGTATCAGAATGGAAGTAGAAGCAGGCAAGTATGCAGGGATTAAAAAAGAGGGGGTAGCAGGAAAAGTAGGCGCTGGCCAGAACCAAATACGGATCAGTGGTGTCAACAAATATTATGGAAGGAAACAGGCACTCACCGATATCAACCTGACAATACAGCAGGGGATGTTCGGTCTGCTTGGCCGTAACGGCGCGGGTAAGACCACGCTGATGAAGACGCTTGCGGCATTGCACAAAAAACAGAGTGGCACCATTTCCGTTTGTGGTATCCCGATAGAACAGGCGAAGGAAATACGCGGGATTACCGGTTATCTGCCGCAGGATTTTTCCATGTATCCGTCCATGACGGTGGAAGAAAGTCTTGATTACTTAGGTATACTTTCCGGAATGGATGGGAATCTGCGCAGAGAGCGGGAAGAAATGCTCTTAAAACGTGTCAATCTCACGGAACATAAAACGAAAAAGGTGAGGGCACTCTCGGGGGGGATGAAACGACGGCTTGGTATTGCCCAGGCGCTGCTGCATAACCCGAAGGTTCTGATTGTTGATGAGCCAACTGCCGGGCTTGATCCGGAAGAGCGTATCCGGTTCCGCAATCTTTTATGTGAGGTGGCGGAAGAGCGCATTGTTATTCTCTCCACACATATTGTTGGGGATATTGAGGCAACCTGCGAGGATATTGCAATTATGAACGAGGGGCATATTTTATGGCAGGGGACAGTTTCTGGACTTTTATCTGATGCAAAAGGAAAAGTATTTACAATTAACATCAATAAAAAATTTCTTGCGCAGGTAAAAAAAGATTATATTGTGACAGGGATGCTGGTACAAAATGAGTTTACGACTGTTCGTCTGATTTCGGATAAAATGCCAACATTAAATGGTGCAGAAGTGGCAGAACCGAATGTAGAAGATGCATATATGTATTGCCTTTACCGCAACGGATGTGAACTTGGGGGAGGTGCAGAGGAATGAAAGGCGGGAGTTTTTTTGCCCTCTATATCAGGGAATGCAAGAAAGTACTTTGTTCCCTTACTTTCCTGCTGTATGCGGCAGCCGTGTTTGCTATGTTTTATACGCAGTTTTATTTGGAGGTGAATGGACCGGAAATCGAGCCGAAGCCAGGAGAATCTGGTTATGGCATGGTTGCACGCGAGGTACCTGAAATCCTGATGCCGCGGGCTACTGAAAACTTATTATGGGAATACCGGTCAAATAGCTATGTCGCCTATCCGATCGGCTTTTATAAGGAAGTACGTCTGAAAGAGAAGGATCGTCAGAAAATGGCAGATATAATCTGTGAGATTACAGGTATGACGCAGGAAGAACTGAATCGTTTTGAGGGGAAGGAAGAGAATGATCTTGATAAGAGTGATAAAACCAGTTTTGAGGTTGGTGGGGAAAACGGCATCCGGGAAATTGATAATAACAGCTTTGTGGTGGATGGGACCGGGAATATGGGGGACGAAGACCCTTCCCTGCCGGAATATCATATCTCCGAAAGTATGACCTACGAGCGTTTCCGGGAGCTGATGCGCGCGGCGGATGACCTGATTGGAGGGGGATCCCGGTACAGTGACAAATATATAGTTACTAATTTTTCTAATGTTCCAAAAACTTATGAGGAGGCACGAAAGGAGTATGAACAGCTTACAAAAGAGGATAAGGTTACGGGCAGTTATGCAAGACTTTATTGCGATTATATCGGGGTTATGTTAGGTATCCTGCCTGTGTTTGTGGCAGTGTCGCTTATGCAGCTTGACCGCAAAGCGCGTATGGAAGCGCTGATCTATTCGCGCTGTGCATCCTCGGCAAGGATTATCTTTGCACGCTATATGGCACTTGTTTCGGTAATGTTCCTTCCGATCATTATTACGGCGGGCATTGGCCAGGCAAGGGTGATGGGATTTTATCAGGGAATGGATATGGATTTGTTTGCCTTTGCAAAAGAGGCACTTATATGGATGCTTCCATCACTTATGGCAGTGACGGCAATCGGGATGGTGATCACGGAGTTTGCATCGGGATTAGTTGCGATTCTGCTTCAGGGTGCATGGTGGTTTGTCAGCCTATTTAGCGGGGGGCTGTCTGGCGAAATAGGAAAATTCAGTTTGATAATACGGCATAATTCGCTTTACAAACGGGATATATTAATGAGTTTATATGGGAATTTTTTGTTTAACCGCGTTTTTTTTACATTGCTGGCTGTTTTGCTTGTAATGCTTACTGCGGTGATTTATGAAGAGAAGAGGAGGGGGAGAAACATTGGAATTCGGTTTTTTGTTAAAAATCGTAAAAATCAACCTGCGGCATAATTTTTTGCCGCATCTGGCTGCAGCACTTGGGATTGCACTTTTGGCACCCGTGATTTTTGAAACTTCCTCCCTCGATGCAAAACTTGCAGCACAGCCTCTTGAAATGTTTTTATGTCTTGTGGGGGCAATTTTGTTTACACCTGTCTTTTTACCGGAACAGGATGAAAACATTCGTGACCTAATCCGCTCAAAACAGACCAATTACCTTGCAGTCTGCGCATTGCGTTTTTTGTACAGTGTATTTACGCTGGCAGCAATAATCGCTTGTTTTACTCTTTTTATGCGTTCCTGTGAAAGTGCGGTGGGTTTACAACATTTTTTCGGGGCATTTGCCTCCGCGCTGTTTCTGGGTGTACTTGGTTTTTCTGGAGCTGGAATTTCTGGGAATGTGACAGTTGGTTATATGGTGGCAATGATCTATTACATTGTGAATTTTACATTAAAGGAAAAGCTGGGGAATTTCTATCTTTTTTCCATGTCATCGGGAAATGGGGAAGGAAAGGTATTTTTGCTTGCAGCGGCACTTCTTCTGGTTGTTGTGGTGTTTGAGTGGAAGAAAGTAAAAGAAGGGTAGGGAGTGGAAGGATAGGGATATTATAGTGGGAGGGAACGCCGCAGAATAAACTATATTATTCTGCGGCGGTTTTTATTGCATATAGCATTGAAAGAAAATACTTGCAAATTTGCTATCTTTTTGTATAATTGAAATAGGAAAAAGGGTTTAGCGGGGAGATGATAAATTTGAATGAGAAGTTTTATGAGGCGGCACTCCGTCATTTTGTGGATGCGGGTATTTTAAAAGTGCAGGAATGTTATGACAATGCTGTCTATCTGTATGGTAATTCGGCAGAATGCGCCTTAAAAACAATGATTAAAACATATTGTGGTGTAAACAGTAAGAATATCTTTATGAATAAATATAAACATGATCTTAAAAAAATTGCGGGGGATTTGTTTTCTTTTGTAGTGAATTCGTCCACTATAGCACTTTTAGATCCTGCCCTTGGTTTGAAACAGCAAATTTTCACTGTCCCAGAAGTTTTGTTCCGTGACCATCCTGAAAGACGTTATGAAGGGAATGGAATATTTACTCTTGGGGATGCAGAGGAGTGTGAAAGAGCGGTACATATAATGATTGATGAAATGATTAAACAATATATGGATGGATATATTAATTGATATTAGGGATGGAAATTATAAGGAGTCATTATGGTAACATTTAATAATGTATTGGACACGGCGCGCAGAAGTATTTTAAATTGGTCAGGTATCCATTTGTTAAGTAGTGTGACAATTGTCAGGGATGTTTTTGGAAAATTAACTTTTCTATTTGGGAATACGAATTATCCGGATGAAATATTGCGTACAGATTTAGAAAATCTTTTGATATGGGATTTACAGGATTATTATTCTGGTAATATATATTGGGAAGTAGCACCTAGTAGAGTGAATAAATATCAAGAACCTATTTTGAATATAATGCGCCAGGAGCGCAGTGAATGGTGTATGGATCAAGATATTAAATTCTATTTGGCTGAACGTCCTATTGCGAAAAAAGCATGGATATCTAAACGGATGGTGTCGGACGCTGTCTGGTCTTATGATGAAGCATATAGGGGCAATAAGCCGAAGGTCATTACTTTTTATTCATTTAAGGGTGGAATGGGAAGAACTACAACATTGGCAAGTGTTGCTTTGCAGATGGCGCGCAAGGGGAAGAATGTAATGATGGTGGATACCGATATTGAAGCACCAGGACTTGCTACATTGTTTTTTAGTGAAGATTTAATCAGGAACGGTGTATTGGATTATTTATTAGAGCATCCTCTATCTCATACGAATATTTCGGATTATGTTTTAGATGTGACTGAGCCAATTTTATTAGGGGAGGGGGATGGCCATTTATATGTGATGCCTGCTGGAAAAGTGGATGAACATTATCTTCAAAAATTGGCTAGGATTGACTATCAGGATCATCGTGAAGGAGCCTTGCGGGAAGCATTATGCAATATGCTAGAGGAAATAAAAGATTGTTATCCATTGGATTATATTTTGATTGATGCCCGTGCCGGGTTCCATGATATGGGGGGAATTGCGGTGGCGCAGCTTCCTCATGGTGCAGTCTTGTTTGGTAATAATTCAAGGCAATCATGGGATGGTATGACACAGGTAATTCATACAGTTGCAGATTGTCATGTGGATAATATTCCAATTCTTATTGCAGACTGTATGTGTGAGAATAGTACATCGTCTTCTTTTGCCCGTGAAAAAGAGCTTTTTATTCAGAAAGCTTATACGGTATGTGCAGAAAATTATTATGCGGAGGATGAAGTACTTCCCGGAATTGATGCAAAAGGCGTTGCACATTCACCTGTATTTTTGCCATATGACGCTTCCCTAAGGCAGGATATTGTACTTTATTCAACAATGGATGCAGAAGAGGATGTGAGGGTAAGGGCATTTGTTGAACGGTTAAGTGCAGAACCTTATAAATTTGTTATGGATCAGATAGAAGCATGGTTTGGCGAGGGGGATATTGTGGAATGACATTGGAAGAGAAATTATCATTATTGGAGTCTATGTCGAAAATTGCACCGGAAAATGCTTCTGCGGAAGATGAAGATAATTTATTTGCTTTTTTTCTGCCGTTACGCAGCTATATTAAATTAGCTGAACCAAAGGTGTTTTTGATTACAGGCGGCAGGGGAGCCGGAAAATCAGAGTTATTCCGTGTGCTAACTTCGAAAGGTGGATTGGATCATATTTTAAGTGAGAATGACAGGAAACGGTTTACGAAGTTGAATGATACAAATTTTTTAGTGGGGTACCAGGCTTCCGGCATAGAGAGTAAAAATTTTCCCGTTAATACCGTTTTGAGTTCTTATGCTAAAGTGCAGGATCCTGAAAAGATTACCTGTCTTTGGAGTGGTCTGTTGTGCGCAGTATTATTGAAAGATTTTGCATCGGATTATGAACTGATGAATAGTGCGATAGACTATATGGGGCAAAAACTGATTCAAGATTTGTGTGGACATAGTAATATGCCAGAAAAATGGTTGGGATTTATGGAAGAAAACAGGGAAAAATGGGGAGCTTTTCTGGATTGGTGCGACGATTATTTTGCCAAAAAGAAATTACACACATTTATTGTGTATGATGAGCTTGATCGTATTTGCTCTAATTATAATGATCTCTTGATTTATATAAGAAGTTTGCTGAGTTTTTGGTTTATACGTAATAACCGTTGGAATAATTTGAAGGCTAAGATATTTTTGCGGAGTGATTTGTATAATGCCAGGGCGTTACATTTTGTAGATTCTGCGAAAATGCGGGCATATCGTTTGGAACTTAGGTGGGATTCCCTGTCACTTTATCGGCTTTTAGTAAAGCGGCTTGCAAACTGTGATAATGAATTAATGGCAGATTATTTGAGAAGTATCCCTCTTTTATTAAATGAAAAAAAGGGCGCATTAGGATATATACCCAGTGATGCGGAAGATGCATTTAAAAAATTTATAGAAAAAATAATTGGTCCTTATATGGGAAAGGATCCAAAGCGGGGAATTAGTTACAGTTGGGTTCCAAACCATATTCAGGATGCGAACGGGGAACTTTCTCCAAGACCATTTTTAAAATGTTTTGTATTTGCGGCGCAGGAGTTGTGTGCTCATCCTAGCGAGGTTGAGAGATTGGAAGAGGATAAGTTGATATGGCCTTCAAGGTTGCAGAGCGCTCTTGTCGAGGTTTCAAAGGATCGTGTAAGGGAATTGGTGGAAGATGAATATGCATGGTTGAGTGTTTTAGTTCGGATATTGGAGGGACAGTCCATGTTAATGGAACGCACTGAATTTTTGAAGTATCTTTCCATTGAAAATTGGACGGAAGAACAAAGGGAATCTTTACCAGGAAGTTCATCCGGGGAATTACTAGAAGTATTGATAAATCTCGGAATATTTCAGGAAACGGGGGATGGCCGGGTGAATACACCTGAAATTTATCTGCACGGTTTTGGTTTAAAACGGCGTGGGGGAATAAAACGCCCAAGAGGATAGGGATAAAAACGAAAGGATGGTAACATGCTTATGAAAATTGAAGCTTGGTGGTTTGAAAACAAACAGAAACCAGAAGAGATCTTGCAGCCGGAATGGATGACACCTAGGACACATTTTGGTATTTACGCGGAACTGGGGGGAGATTCCTGCCCATTAACCTTGTGTGTCACGGCTAGGTCGGGAAATTTGGTGCTCTATCAGGGGGAATATATTTTGGAGGACAGCGAGCAGGCTTGTGAGTCTTATGAGAGCAGTTTTTGTGATGGAGGACTGAATTTTACGGGGTATGTTGGTGATGTGAAAGGACTTCCGGATGAAATACTGGTGGAAATCCGCTGTGGGGGGAAAGAGTACAAGAAGCAAATTTCCTGTGAATATGCCCGTTTATATGGGTGTATTACAGATTTTGATGGAAACCCGTTCCCGGCACCGCTTATGCTTGCCCGTATTGGCTTTGCGGGAGGTTCCTGCCTGGGTGCCTGGAGTGATAAAAATGGGGAATATTCCATTGTTGTCCCAAAAGGCTGTTATAATACCTTTTATGTTGATGACAGCAGCTATAAGGTTTCGACACTGGAGAACTGGAGTTGGCATATGCTTGTGGACGGGGATGAGGAACATAATTTCAAGATTGGCAATGGGGAAGTATATTCCTTATCCGTCTGGTCGAACAACGGAGGAAGCAGCGCGTTATTTTTCTGGTTCCGACCGATGATATTGGCGAAAAAGGAAGAATATGAGGTTACAATAAACGGGGAGAAAAGGGGGGTGTTAGATATTTCCCCGGAACTAAAGCCGGAGGACATTACAGTAACTTTAAATGGTGTAAAGCTTCCAGTGCTTTCCCTGCAAAAAATATATGAAACGGGAACGAACTATACAATGCCATCGTATGTTGTACAGACAAAGCGGTATAACGGTTTGCCGACAACTGGGAAACAGACTGTAATTCTGGAGTATGATACGGTAAGAAGAGCTGGGGAACAAACTTATATTGCACGCAGCCAGGGGCGCTACCAGTTTTATTATAAGGATAATTCGGCATTGGCGCTGATGTGAAATCGGGGGAGTCCGGCATTATTGTGTGCGGGGAGAGGCGCATGCTGATATGTTTTACCGAATGGAAATATCAAAAGCTGAAAAGAAAAAATCATTATAAAGTAGATAAATAATTGAAAAATCCATGTTATCCTGCTGTCAGGAGAAGCGTAAAAACAGCTTTTACTGGCGGCAGGATTCTTTATGTATAATGGAAAAATTTGGAAACCATAAATTGACAGGAAAACTTAAATTAATTTTCATGTTATTTTAATCATTTTATGTTAAACTAAGGTTACGGAGGTGGAAGTATGAGTGTTAAAAAAATTTCAACATCAATTTTAGTGTTTTTTTGTGTTTTACTGGTTACTTTCCTGCTAAAGGCATATATGGGGGGCAAGTTCCATTCTGTGCAGTCCTTACAGGAATATATTGGGCAATTCGGTGTGTTCGCCCCAGTTATTCTTATTATGATCCAGGCGCTGCAGGTAGTAATCCCTGTTCTTCCAGGTTTTTTGGGTTGTGCAGTGGGTGCGGTGCTTTTTGGGAGCGTGGGGGGATTCTGGTGTAACTACATTGGTATTTCGCTTGGTTCACTGATTGCTTTTGCCCTCGCGAAAAAATATGGAGTAAGTCTGGTACAGGGGATTTTTCCAAGGGATAAATATGAAAAATATTCAGAATGGGCAGGCAGGAGCAAGTCCTATACCGTCCTGCTTTTTCTTGGGATGGTACTGCCTCTTTTTCCGGATGATTTTTTCTGCTATTTTTCGGGATTGACGAAAATGGGGATGAAGAAATTTGCTGCAATTATCATTTTGGGAAAGCCGTGGTGTATTATGGCTTATAGTATTGCATTTGCATATTTTTCGTAACATCCCCATTTGCGGGAAATAATTATGGTATATTTATTGTATTTTATTGCAGATTACAAGGCCAGTTGATTTGTGGATGTAGAAGAGTCCATCCTGGTTCATTTTCCCGCGCACATAGCTTAAAAATTGTTCCCTGTCCTTTGTGATAATTTCTTTTATTTCGTCAGAGTATGATGCGACATAATTAAGAACTGCCTGTTCGTCCGGTACGAGCAGGTCGTTTTTTTGTTCTTCCGTTTCAATAACAGTAAAGTACTGACATAGTTCCTGCCCTGCATTTTCTAAAAATATATCAAAGGAATCGGATGGGATTTTAATTTGTGGGTAATGTTCATAGATTAATTTGTGGAGTTCAAACAGGTGATTTTTCCCAATCAGGCTGCAGGAGAAATGTCCCCCGTCTTTTAACAGCGCATTTATTTTCTGGTATAGTGTAGACCGCGCTTCTTTATTCAAGTGGAATAGTAAATGGTTGGCCATAATCCGGTCAAAACCGGAAACAGGATAGGAAAAATCCGTTGCGTCGCGCCGGTCGAGAATATAATGCAGGTGTTTTTCAGGGTATTGTGCTTTGATTTCCTGCATGTTTTTCCCGGCGCTTTCTAACATGCCCGTCGAGTAATCGACAAGGTGGATTTCAAGATTCTCTGGAAGCCGGGAAGCGACATTACGCCAGAAGGCAGCATTGCCGCAGCCAATATCAAGTATTTTCATATTGGGGGCAAGACCGATTTTCCCAAGCATCCACGGGTAGAAACCGACCGAAGCGGTGGAGTAGTCATGGAGGGAAATACGTTTTTGCAAGTTATGTTCCTGCTCATACTGTGAGATTACATATTCCCGCTTACGGGTAATATCAACAATACGGCGCATATTTTCCCAGAAATCTTCTTCCTTCGCATCTGTTTTTTTGGTGGCACTGTCCGATTCTGTATTTTCTGTGTACCAGGTTTTGGCTTTGGGTTCCTGCCCATCTTCCTTATGGATATCATCTGGTTTTATAGCGAGAATATCCTTTGTCTTTTTTACCGCAGAAAGGATTTGTTCGATATGCTGTTTTTTTGCCAGAAGCAGACGTTCCTGCTCTTCAAGCGATTCTTTGACGTTAAAATGGTTTTGTTGCATGATTTTTTCTATCTGCTCAATGGAAAAATCCATAAAGCGCAACATCAGGATTTTTTGGAGCCGTTCAGCGCTCCCATCATTATAGAGGCGGTATCCTGCCTCGGAGTAACCCAATGGGGACAGAAGATTTTTTTCGTCATAAAAGCGGACAGTGCGGGCGGAAATGCCCAGCTTCTTTGCAAGTTCACCTGCGGTATAAGTCATAAATTCCTCCTTGTTGCGCCCTATGGCGCGGAAAATGTCAGGGTTGGGGAACTTTTGTCCTGGATAGGAATATTTGTTCCCCGCCTGCATACCTATCATATACCTTTCCGTTACGTAAAGGTCAAGAGGAATTTTAGAATGAATTAAAAATTTTAATATGGGATATAAAGGGTGCAATTTTTTGCTGCTGGCACTTAAAAATCAAATCTCATAATATGTTCCCCATTTTCTATTTCGCCGGTATCATAAAATCCGATTTTCTCATATACATGCCGTGCGCGTTCGTTTTCCGGCGCGCAGTCCAGTATCATAAAGTCATATTTGCCGCTTTCTTTTGCGAGTTTAATTATTTGATGGATGGCTTTCGTCCCATATCCCCTTCCTGTGTTTTTTTCAGGGAACATAATCCGCCATAGCACAAGACAACGCTCTTTAAGGTCTTCGTCGAGCATCATAAAACCTACTGCGGTATCGTCGTTGTATATTGCGAAAGGATATACGTCGTTTTCTTCCCGGTAGAGCCAGGCCTGGGCCAGGGAATAGGCATTAGAAGCAACAAAATGTTCATCGACTGGCCGACTCATACGGATGATTTCGTCAAAATTTTTTTCGGTGATTCTGCGGAAGTTTATCATGGCATTTACCCTCTTTCTGGAATAGATTAATATGTTATGTAAGGCGGTGCAGATGGAGGACAAGACCTAGGAAAGTTTGCCTGGCATGATCCATTCAAAGTTTTTTTCATTTTGTTAGACATAGTATATATGCCTTCTTGGTTTTTTGCAATAGATAGATGTAAAATTGCGGAAATATGTTGATTTTCACAGGACGGATGCGATATAATAGGAGAGAAATCATATGGTAGGAAAATAAGGGTGGATGGGGAGGGAAATATAGCTTTTTATAATGGGGAGCGTAGCGGCATGTCCGAAAATTTAGAATTTGAATGGGGGATAAAGGAATGGAGAGGATATTGCTAAACGAAGAGCGGGCGGAGATTATGTTCTTGCCGGTCAGGCATCACAGCCCGGCGTGTTCCGTGCAGATACAGAAAATAATAAAGAAATGGGAACCGACAGCCATTCTAGTGGAAGGACCGGACAACGCAAACGCCCTGATTCCGGTGATGGTGCATGAGGATACGAAGGCACCGTTTGCCATCTATTATTCGTATCATGATAAGGCGGGAAAGATATCTGAGGAGAAGGGACATTATAAATGTTATTATCCGTTCCTTGCGTATTCGCCAGAACTAGTGGCAGTAAGGGAGGCTGCGGCAAGAGGGATTCCTGCGGCATTTATCGATCTTTCCTACGGGGATATCCTGGCAGCATCAAAAGAAGGACGGGGTCTGCGCAAGGAGGAGGAAAAGAGTAATTATAATGATGATTATCTGCTGTCATCCAACGAATACATTGGACGGCTATGCGAGAAAACAGGGCTTCGAAGTTTTGGTGAATTTTGGGAGAAATATTTTGAATTAAACGGGATGGACGAGGATTGTGATGTGTGGTTTTCCCATCTTCTCACCTATTGCAGGCTGGCGCGCGAGAACACCCCGAAAGAGGAAATGGAAGAGGATGGATGTATTGCGAGGGAAGCGCATATGGCGGCGCGGATTGTGCAGTGGGTGCAGGAATACAGAGAAAAAAGCTTGGAAGATGGGGATACAGGGAATCTGAAAGCTGCCAGTAAGAAGACTGCGAAAAGGAATGGAAAGAAGCTGGAAGCAGATGAAACTATGGAAAATACAAACGGGATTGAAAAGAACGAAGGCAGTGTTGGATCGGACAGTGATATGGCAAAAATTCTTGTTATTACCGGTGGTTTCCATACGCAGGGTCTTTTGGAGCGCTTTTGTTTGGAGCACTTTAAGGAAACAAAGAAGGCGGCGGGGAAGCTTTCCGCAGGAAAAACTGCTATGGGAAAAATTGGAAAAATACCGGAGAAAGATCAGAGTGTCTATCTGATGCCATACTCGATGGAGGCAGCGGATGCATTAAACGGCTATGCGAGCGGAATGCCGTATACGGGATTTTATCAGCAGGTCTGGGAAGGGTTGCAGGAGGGGGAGGAACAGCCGTATGCAAAAGCGGTGCTTGATCTTCTTGTGGAAACGGGCAAGAAGGTGCGGGGCAAGGAAGCCTGCCTTTCAACTTACGATGAAATCTGCGCGTGGCAGATGGCTCAGGGACTTGGCGAATTGCGGGCAAAACCGCAGCCGGGAGCCTATGAGCTGCAGGACGCAGTGCTCTGTTCGTATGTTAAGGGGGAATATAATATTGCTTCGGACATGCCAGTACAAACGCTTCGCGGGCTTATGACGGGAAGGGGGATTGGGAGGCTGTGCGCAATGGCAAATGTGCCGCCGATTGTGCAGGATTTTGAAGCGCAGTGTACGGCGTTCCGCCTGAAAATGCATTCCACCCTGGAAACGGAAGTAACCCTGTCGATTTTTTCTGAAAAGAAACACCGGGCGACAAGTTGTTTTTTTCATCGTATGGGATTTTTGAAAACAGAGTTTGCAAGGCGGTTAAAGGGTCCAAACCTCCAGTTAAAACGGGATAAAAACCTGATTAGGGAGATCTGGAAATACAAGTGGAATACGCAGGTTATATCAGCATTAATTGATGTATCCGTATATGGGGCTACGATTGCGGAAGCGGCGGTAAGTCTTGTGGGAGAAGAACTGAAGAAAGATTTGAATGCGGGGATGGCTGCAACCCTTCTGACACAGGTTTTTGAGATGGGGCTTACAGGGCAGCTTGCGTCAGTATATGGGCGCGTGCAGGAACTGGTTGTTGCGGATACGGATTTCTATTCCATTGCGGATGCAATGAAATCCCTGATGATGATGGGGGAACTCGGTGGTCTGTATGATGTGGAAATGGATTTTCTGGCACTGTTACATACAGCGGTACAGAAGCTGATTACCCTGCTCCCAGCGATGGCGCAGGTAAAGGAAGAACGGCTTTCGGATTGCATGGATATATTAAAGATGCTGTACCAGGTAACGGGCAGGGGCGAGGAAATGAAAATGGAGCGGGACGCGTATTATGAGGCGCTTATGCGTCTTGTGGAAATGGTGGATATCAATGCTGGTTTAAGTGGTTGTATCCATGGGATTTTGTACGGCTGCGGAATAGAGGATACAAATGGGGTGGAGAAGGCCAGTATCGGATATTTGACCGGGACAAGGGAGCAGCTTTTGCAGACGGCAGTTTTCTTTAGGGGATTGTTTTATACGGCGAAAGATCTGATTTTTATTGGCGGGCGGCTGCTTGGCATTTTGGATACCTTTTTCGGTCAGGTTGACGAGCAGGAATTTGTGGAGTTATTGCCGCAGCTTCGTATGGCATTCGCCTATTTTACACCTTCGGAGGTTGACAAGATTGCGAAACAGGCAGCAGGACTGCATGGGGCAGTGCGGGATGATATTATGGAGCGCGCAGAGGTGCTGCCGCAGTGGTATGCATATGGGAAGGAACTGGATGCATATGCGGCAATACAGATGAAAATGATAACCTGATTTTGCAAAAGGAATGTGGAAAATCCAACAGGGTTTCATTTTTTAATTGGGGGACAATAAGGGAGGATTTTATTATGGACAGCAGGGAAAATAAGGCATTGGAGCAGGCACAAGAAATATTAGAAAAAAGTGGGAAACTCAATATTACTGTGCGTCGGCAAATCTGGCAGGCAATGGGTCCGCTAACGCCGCGCAAGCAGGATTCGGGCGTGCCGCGTATTTTGACAAAGCCGCTTAAAAAGCGCGCAATGCTTGCGATTGCCTGCGCAAAAAAGGTTATGCCGATGTGGTGCAAATGTGACCCGGATGATAAGCGGCCGCAAAATCTTATAAAAAACAGCCTTGCCTATCTTGATGGAAAGATTAGCGCAGCGGATCTAAAGACCGAAACTGACAGCGATGCGATCCATGATTTTATGGAGTTTATTGATGAGGGTGAAATTGCCGCTTCTGCGGCGATCGCTGCATGGAAAGCGGCGGTTGTAGCACTCGAGGATGAAGCGGATCTGGAACCGTGGTGTTTGGATGTAACCGAAGAGGAAATGGATTCCTATGATTGGGATACTGCAAAAAATGCCTGTGTTGTCTGGAGCGACGCGTACAGCGATGGCGATATCGGGAAATGCGCCGTCCGTGAAATGAAATTTTGGGCATGGTATCTGGAAGAGGCGGCGAAGCTTTTAGGTATACAAGATTACCGTTTTCCGACCAGATATATCAAAGCATTCCAGGAAAAGCAGAATCCGCCCAAACCGGTTCCAAAGGAAGTCACACTGGAGAGTTTTGCTGATTTTTTAGAACTGGGAGAATATGTTTATCATTATAAAGTTACGGAAGAAAACGAAGACGGGGAAGATGATTATTATGTTATGTCCCTGCGTCTGACCGAGGATTTCGGAGTCTGCCCGGTCTGTAAGAAAAAGACATATAAGGTAGAACACGCAGGCGTAAACAGACGTTTGGACTGGTATGATAATGCGTTGCCCGCAAAAGGACCACAGCTGGGAATCAATCAGTTCCACTTTATGTTCCGCTGCCCTGATCACCCAAATGAAATGATATACGCACCGTCGGATGTATATAAAAATGTAAAATCCGCTGTAAAACGGTATATCAAAGGGGAAGGAAGAGTCCAGAAACTTTTGGATGAGTTGGAACGCAGAAAGACGACTAAATACTTTAAGGTATGGGGCAACTCGCTTGTGATCAATGGGGAAGAATTTTTTGATCTCGCGGCAATCGAAGCACATAAGGAAGAACTTGGACTTGTGGGAGCGGGTTTTGTTGATGGGGAAAACAAAGTTTACGGGCTTGATTTAAGGCAGTTTCTTCCAATTTTTTATATTTACGGTAGGCCTTACGGGGATTTTATACAATACTGGCCGGATCAGGTATATAAAAATGAGGATGGAACGCTGGATCTGATTACCGAAAATTTTCAGTTCCGATGCACGATGGAAGACGGATGGCCAGTATATGCAGAAATTAAAAGTATTTTCCGTATATGGGTCAAAAAGAAGGAAGATCCTGCTCTCTTAAAGGTGCTGACAAAAGTTTTTAACTTGTCTGCTGCCGCAGCAGAAGGAGCAGTCCAAAATGCAAAAAGCTGTTCTTCTGCGGAATGGGAAATAAAACTATTTACGGCATTGACAAAGGACGAAGCACAGCGTGTTATTTCTGAACTGAAAAAGGCGGGCATAAAGTGCCGGATGCTTCCCGACTGTTTTTGAACGGAATGAAATATTTTGTTAAGTATGTAAAAATTTAATTTTATGTGGTCATATGCAAAGCGGAGGTGAGTTGCAAATAGATAATAGCGCGGTTCAATTTGTACATTCACTGGCAGGAAGGAAACTGATTCAGTTTTGTTGTGAATGTGAGATATTGGATTTTAACTTTGAACCTCTAATTCTTCATGCGATGGGATGTTCAAGAATCCGAAAGAACGATGATATTCTTGTAACTACCCTGGATTATCAATCATGGGATCAAATGGAAAGTACAAATAATGATGAATGGTTCAATATGAAAAAGTTTAATTCTGAAATTGTGGGCGGTACGGTGGTTTCTGTTGAAATCAGCCCATGGAATGATTTGTATATCGGGCTGGATAATGGGGTTACGATTGAATGCTTGATTGCAAATGCTTATCCCCATTTTACGAAAGAGATGGAACAATGGGTACTGTTTGAGCATACCAAAGACCACAGTGGAACTTTTTTAACGGTTTATAATAAGAGCGTGGACTTTAAATTTGGTTCCAATATGCTTTTATAAATGAATAAAGAAAACAGAATTTTATGTAGAGATCAATGGAAAGAAGAACGGTACATTGTTCCGGAATATGGCTGACGACAGTAAATTTAATTTTTTAAGGAGGAAATTATTATGTCGAAACAATTGGATGATATTCGCTCACGCATTGAAGCTTTGGGAATCGATTTTCAATTTTTGAGTGAGATTAAAACGAGTATGAACGGGATAGAGAGGGAAACATGGCTTTTGGAATATGAGGGTTCCCAGTTTGTTTTTGTAGCTGGTCAGAAAAATGTTACACTGGGATGGGATATTAAAAAATGCCCTTTGGGGGAGGGGGTATTGGAAGGACTGCGTGAAGAATTTGATTTAGGTCATGAATATTATGAAAATCAACAAGAAGAGATGAAGGACGATTATAAAAATCGGATCAAGGAAGCAGAAGCGGATGGCGATTTGGATAAAGCAGAGGAATTGCGCTTGGAACTTTCGGAGGAGCTGGAAGCTTATGAAGAGGACATGAATGAAGGCGGTTATGGGGATTGGGAAAATTATATGAAAAAATGGAATGAGAAGCTGTCAGAATATTTATCTCCGCTGCGCACGGCTGATATTGGCGATATGATAGTGGAGGTGGATAACCGCTATATCGAGGAAGATGCCCCATCCTTAGCTGAGGCGGTGCGTTCCCTGAAGGAAGGCTTTTTTACGCTGGCTACGGAAGATGAATGGGAATATCTCTGCAATGGTGGTACGCGTACCTTGTTTCGCTGGGGCGATACCTTAAGTGATGTAATGGAAGAAATTTTTAATGTGGGTTCCGTTAGCAACGCAAAGGAGAAACCATTATTGGAACAGCCCAATATGTTTGGCTTATTTATTGCCTATAATTCTTATAAATATGAAATTATTGATAATACAAAGTATGTAAAAGGCGGTGATGGCGGATCTTCCCTCTGCGGCGGTGACGGCGGAATCCATGTTCTGCCCTGCTATACAGC
This sequence comes from uncultured Lachnospiraceae bacterium, assembly GCA_947177515.1. Classification (GTDB taxonomy): domain Bacteria; phylum Bacillota; class Clostridia; order Lachnospirales; family Lachnospiraceae; genus RGIG4057. The sequence goes on along the minus strand of CAMWUU010000003.1, from coordinate 2,359 downwards.
TTTTTACCGTGAGCAGGTCGATGAGCATAATCAAAGATTATCAAATAATTATTATTGTTATCGGCGGATTATTCGGCTGCCATAATAAAAGATGTGGAAAATTATGATTTTTGGCCTTGGACAGAATGCAGTGTGCCTGGATATTGAGTAAGGGGGAAAGAATGGACAAAAAGGAAGCAAAGGAATTATTATCTTTTCATTCATCAAGAAACAGTGATATTCACAATCCCAAATGGTCAAATGGATTTTTGGGTAGTTTAAGACCGTTTCGAGGGGAGCTTTGTGAAGAGAATTTTATTGAGGTGATGGAGTGTTTAAAAACATTAAAGGATGAATTTGAAGATGCGGTAGTTGATAAGGAAATTGTGGGGGATATTGTGGCGATTGTGCATTTGACAAGGGAGTGGGCAGCACCGGACGGAATGCTGGGGAGGAATGGTATATTGACAAAGGAGCAAACGAAATGTTTGTTTACTTGGGTTGATATGATGGAAAACTGCCTTATGTATTTGTTGGATGATGACGAGGAGGATGCCTTTAGTGATTATGAAGACTATCGGGAGCAGTGCGCCTTTCATGGATAGGGAGGATGTAGGGAGAAAATATTGTGAAAGCAGAAATAAAAATTGAGAGCAAATGTATAGCTTGGGATGAAAAAGGCGGATGATGTAATGCAGTATAATCATGTAGAGTGGACGAGTTTTGTTGTGCGGTGAAAGGTTGATGGTAATATTTAATTTGTACTACATAGGCGAAACGGTGAGGGATTATTGAAATTTGGGAAGGCAGAGGAGCAGGTGGGCGGAAGGATTATGGGCAAAAGCAAATTCGATCCATAGCTTAAAGGGATTTCTAAGGAGGGAGAAGTAAAATGGAAGACGAACAGGAAATATTGAACCGCTGGCGGCTTGTGCTTGGCCGATATGCGTCGGGGCAGCTTTCCTTTTCACCAAACGAGGCAAGGCTGATGGAGATGGAGGAGGCACTTGAGTATCTGTATGAGAGGGAATATGGGGAGGAACAGGATATCCGTAAGGAACGCGGTGGTGGCAGCGGGGATTCACAGCTTACAGTTCCGAAGTGGCTGCAGAAAATCAAGAAGCTGTTTCCGAAGCAGACTGTCGAGATTATGGAGAGGCACGCGCTTGATAAATATGGTATGACGGAACTTTTGACTGACCCGGATGTAATGAGAAAGCTGGAGCCAAACAGGGAGCTTTTAAAGACCATACTTTCCATGAAGCATCTGATGAGTGGGGAGGTGCTGACGCTGGCAAGGGAGATCGTGCGCAAGGTGGCGGAGGAGCTGATGAGAAAGTTGGAGCAGGAGGTACGGCAGTCCTTTTTCGGGAAGCTGAACCGCAGTATGACAAGCCCGATCCGGTCGATGCGCAATCTGGATATCAAAAAAACAATCCGGCGCAACTTAAAAAACTATGATGTGGAGCGCGGTCAACTGTTGCTAAAGGATATTTATTTTAGTGCGCGCATGAAGCGTTACAATTCATGGCGCGTGATTATCTGTGTGGACGAGAGCGGTTCCATGCTGGATTCTGTGATCCACAGTGCGGTGATGGCGGGGATCTTTGCAAAACTGCCGATGCTGGATACAAAGCTGGTGATTTTTGATACGAATGTTGTTGATCTGAGCGGGTACGCTGAAGATCCAGTGGAGATATTGATGAGTGTCCAACTTGGTGGTGGAACGGATATTGGGGGAGCGCTTTCCTACTGTGAGAAATTAATTGATTATCCTTACCGGACAATGTTAGTGCTTGTTTCTGATTTGTATGAGGGATGTGGTTATGAAAATATGTATCGTGTGAGCAAGGGGATTATCGAGAGCGGGGCGAGGCTGGTCGTGCTGACAGCGCTCGATATGGAAGCGAACCCAGATTATGACAGAAATGCTGCAAAGAAGCTGGCCGGGATGGGGGTGCATGTGGGTGCGATGACACCTGAGGAACTGGTCGGATTTGTTAGTAAAATAGTAGTTTGAAATATAAATTTTTTGTTTGGAGAAAGTTTTTTGATAATAATATACATATTTGGCAGGGGGCTGAAGTATGGACGGATGGAACGTATTATTGGCAGATTTGGACGATGATTATCTTATTGGCATGGCGAATAAGGGGATTGTAAAGCGCGCTTATAAGGATATGGAGGCAGGGGATTACAAGGTGATTTCTGCTGATGGCAACGCACAGGTGGCTGTGGGGGGAGAAACGGTGGTGCTCCGGCAGCCACTTGGAGAAAGTACATGTTCCTGCCCGTCGAGGACGGTCTGCCGCCATGTGGTGCTGGGGATTTTAGCGTTGCGTGAGTATGTGGCGAAAGGAAAAGCCGGGGAGGAGAAAGA
>CAMWUU010000002.1 GCA_947177515.1 uncultured Lachnospiraceae bacterium | reverse complement strand
CCCGCCCACATTGCGGTTATTTCTAGAGTCGACCTGGTTAAAATTTTCAAATATTTTCTCCATATCTTCATTCCTGATACCGATTCCTGTATCCTCCACCCTAAATATCAGATTCCACATACCGGACGCTGTATAATTCCCGTCCACTGTAAGCTGTACATGTCCCTCCCTTGTAAACTTAATCGCATTGTTCAGCACATTAACTAGGATCTGGCGTATACAGCCATCGTCCCCATAAAGCTTACATGGCACCGTATCCACAATCTCACAGCGCATCTCAAGCCCCTGCTGCTGTGCTGCCATCTGCATCATAACGGTAACTTCGTGCACCAGCTTCTTAATATAATATGAATTTTCAACCAATTCCATCTTCCCATCATTAACCTTCGAAATATTGAGAATATTGTCGAGGATGGCTAAAAGATTCTGGGTTGCCGATTGAATATCGCAGGCATAATTGTAAATCTTTTTTCCCTTGGATTCTGCTTTTAAAAGATCACTCAAGCCCATTATAGCATTCATTGGTGTCCGGATCTCATGCGACATATTTGCAAGGAACTCACTCTTGACCATATTCGCTTCCTCTGCTTGTTCGCGCATTTCCTTAATTTCTTCTATATAATTCTTTGTCCTCGTAATATCGAATACCAGCAGCACATAACCGCGAAGGGTATTTTTTCTGTCGCGGATCACTTTTAAATGCCCCTCAAAATACCCGCCATGAAGCTGGAATTCATATGGACTTTCCGTCCTGAAAATCTCCATCGGAAAATTATCCAGATCCTGGATCCGCTGCCCAATGCTTCCTGGGTTTAATGTAATAAAAATGCCCGTTGCCGCCGGATTGTAGCCGGAGATCCTCTGTTCATTATCCAGAAAAATCACACAATCATCAATCTCTGAGAGCGCGGTGTTCGCCGCTACACGGCTTAGGTCATAATTCTGCCTTGCCCAAACAAAAATTACGATAATCGATAGTGTGACTGCCAATGTCCCAGGACAGGGATCAAATCCCTGTATAACCTTGAAACTATACAAGGCCAAAACAATGGATGGCACCAGACAGAGCAGAGTGACCAGGCGGTAATGCATGGTACCTTCCCTGTCCGGGTACCGGCGCACAGCCCTAAGCAATGCCCATATTGCCATCGCACACGGGATGCCGCAACAGGCAATGGCAAAAATATAATACATAAACCCGTAGCGGAAAACATAATGGCTATAGCCATCCGCGTCCATAACAAATTCTTTTGCCCGGTAAAATAGCGTATGCTTATCACTCGTCCACGCGAACCCAAAAATAACCATATTGGTCACAGTCAATGCTCTAAGCGCCAGGCGCGGGAAATTAATCCCGCAATAATAAAAGATAAACCGCACAAAAAACAGGATTACCCAGCCTGAACCCAGATACTGCATCTTAATTGCCCAGAGCGCTGCCTGCGGCTCCTTTGATGCAAGTTCCAAAAGATAACCGGCATTCTGAACCAAACTGCAGATCAGGAAAAGTACCATCATCTGCTGCATATTCGTCACGTCAGTATGTAAAATCAGCAGCAGCGCGGAAAAGACTAGCACCAGTACCAGTATCTGTGCAAAAATCATAAATGTATGCATATTTTCTCCTTCCGGAAGTCCCCATAATGAAATGCTGACTGTTTTCAGACCGGAAACTTCCGTGCAGACAGGCTTTGGCACAACAACATATCCGTATCATCACCCGTCCACACTGCCTTTTCAGACATTACCCCATGCCTTTTAACATGAATGTCACCGAACATGATCCCTCCAGGGTATACACCCGATCCGCCATGATGATTGTTCTTTGCAAAATAATGGGGAACCTTCGTCGGACAACAAACCAGTGCAAACATAATGTCCTGCGGACCCATAATGTCCTGCGGACATTATACCATATTCCGGGAGGAAATTGCGAACTTTTTTTATATCTTTTAAAGAAATTCTTTTCTGCCTCCTTCTTCTTTCTCCTTAGCACCCTTTATTGCTTAAATATGGCTTCCAAAAAAACATAAAAACGGGATGCCGGAAATCCCCGGCATCCCACAAAACTTTACAGACACAAACATCCATATCGCAGTATCCTAATCTGTTACATTCACCTTAATCTTTTCCGTCAAATCCCCAACTGTCACAGTAATCACTGCAAAGCCCTTCTTTACTGCCGTGATCTTTCCCTTAGAATCCACTTTGGCTACCGACTTCTTGCTTGATTGCCACGTAGCTTTTGAGGCCGTTTTGCCCGAAGGCTGCATCAATGCATCCAGTTTGAGCGTACTTCCCTTCTTTAAAGTGACAGAAAACATAATTTCCTCATCCGGCTTGCTGCCACTCTCCACTGTCATGGTATAACTGCCGGAAATCTCTTTCGAATCAGGATACAGGTTCGCAAAATACGGCGTAACACAGACATAATACTTCTTTCCTTCCACCGTGTCCACTTTCACGCTTCTAGTTTCATCCAATCCTGCAATCCCTTCCCCCAGCTTATTTTTCTCCTCATCGTACACATACCACATAATTCCTCTCTGGATACTGTTCCCGACCTTGATTTCCGAAGTCTTTGCCCCTGCGGTAAAATAAAAATAATCAACATCCATACGGTTTTCAAGCACAAAACCATATTTTTTGCCGCTGACAAGCTCCAAATCCGCTTTCCCCATCGTATCCGCGCCATCATCCAGCGCCTTTGAGGTCACAATCTTGAACGACGAACTGCCTGCATAGGCATGGCACTGGATACAAAGATAATAAGTTGCAGACGGCTCTAACTTAAGAGAATCCTCCTTCTTATCCGCAACCCCTCCGCCCAATGTGGTCAGTTCCTGATAATCCTCATCATATAAGCTCGCCTTGGCACTGTAATCCTGCCCATCAGTGGTCAGATACTCAAAATGATACCAATATCCCCCATCCTTATGTGACGTGAATTTATACCATTGTTCCTTCTCCTTAGGAGTTACCGTTCCCGTCAGGGTATCCCCCACTTCAATCCCGACTGCCTCTTCCCTTATAGCAGCTCCCTGCTTTTTTGTGGCTGCGTCCGCCGTAAGCCGGATCCCCCCAGCCATACAGAGCACCCCAATCAGCACAATCCCAAGAAACAGCCTGCCAAACAACCCTTTTTTCACTTTTTCTTCCCTTTCTGGCGGATTCCCTCCGCCCGTTCCCACAAAAGCAATATGTAAAGCATATCACTATCCAAGCACCCGATCCAAGGTTGAAATCAGCTTCTTCACATCAATCGGTTTTGCAATATGCCCGTTCATACCATTGTGCAATGCCTCCTGCTTATCCTCCTCAAAAGCGTTTGCCGTCATTGCAAAAATTGGTATGGATGCCAGCTCCTTATTTCCAAGACTGCGAATTTTACGCGCCGCCTCATAGCCGTTCAGCACAGGCATCTGCACATCCATCAGTATTAGCTGGTAATAGCCAGGTTCGGATTTTTCAAGCATTTCCACCGCCATCTGCCCATTGTCCGCCACCTCAACATTAAAGCCTTCCTCTTTTAGGAGTTCCACGGCAATTTCCTGGTTCAGCACATTATCCTCTGCAAGCAGGATGCGTTCCGTATGATCCCTTTTCGCCCTGCGATAATTTCCCTCCCCATCATCGTAATGATTTACCAGCGAATTCAGACAACTTCTGAGTTCCGATAAAAACAGCGGTTTGCTGCAAAATGCGGAAACCCCCGCCTCCCTTGCCTCATCTTCGATATCTGACCAGTCATATGCTGTCATTACAATAACCGGGACATTCGCGCCCGTTTCCCGGCGAATCCTGCGAACCACTTCAATGCCATTCACGTCAGGCAGGAGCCAGTCAACAATATACACATCATACTCATCCTTGCGCATCAGTGCCTGCCTGGTACGCAATACTGCCTCCTTGCCGGAAAGCGTCCATTCCGCCCTCATCCCAATCTGCTGCAACATGTAGGAAACACTGTCACAGGTATTAAAATCATCATCCACCACCAGTGCATGGCAATTTTTAAACTCCAAAAGTTCCACCGGTTTCCTCATATCCGTGTTCAACTTGAACATAAAGGATACCCTGCATTCCGTACCAACATTAAGTGTGCTCTTCACCTCAATCACACCATTCATCATATCCACGATATTTTTGGTAATTGCCATTCCAAGCCCCGTTCCCTGGATGCCACTGATTGTCGAATTGCGCTCCCTCTCAAAAGGCTCGAAAATATGGGAAACAAACTCCTCACTCATACCAATCCCCGTATCCCGGATATAGAATTCATAATACGCATATCCTTCTGGGGCACCCGCCTTCTCCGTAATCCGGAAGGAAATCGTCCCGCCCGTCATTGTATATTTGACTGCATTGCTTAAAAGGTTGAGCAGCACCTGGTTCAGGCGCAGTTTGTCACAATAAATTTCTTCATCAAAAACATCGATCGTATCCACATAGAATTCCAGTTGCTTCGCATTGACATCGCCCTGGATAATATTTTGCAGTCCATGCAGAATTTCTGGAAGGCTGCATGGCTTTTCCTCCAGATGCATTTTCCCACTTTCAATCCGGCTCATATCAAGCACATCATTAATCAGGCTGAGCAGGTGGTTCCCCGAGGACATTATCTTCTTTAAATACTCTTCCACCTGATCCCGGCTGTCAATATGGTTAATGGCCAATGTCGTAAAACCTACTATTGCATTCATCGGTGTCCGGATATCGTGGGACATATTAGAAAGGAATATACTCTTTGCCTTGCTCGCACGGTTGGCCTGCATCAGCGCACTTTCCAGGATGCTCTTCTTCTCCATCTCGCTCCGCTTCTCATCATCCACACTGCGGAAACCAAGCACTGCGCCTCGCCGCTTTTTCCAGTCCCCCGTCCGCACTGCTTTCATCTGGAAATAGCACAACTCCCCTCCGCATTTTGTCCGGTAATTTATATAACACATATTCTTTTCGGAAAGTTCTGTTTTCAACCATTCCTTGGAACAGGACTCCCTCAACATTGCCCGATCCTCTTCATAAACACAGGTTCCTATATACCTGTCCATCTTTTCTTCCAGATTTAAATCAACTTTTTCCGTAAAGATCGGCTTCAACACATCATTATGACATTCATTGACGCGCAGTGCATTGCCAATTCCGGTATCCAGGTCGAAATAGCATACCAGGTTAAAGTCAATACTGAGTGCGTGGACAAGTTCCATCTGGCGGCGTTCGTTTTTGCGCTCCTGCCGTTTCTGTTCCGTACAATCAAGAAGGAAACGCTGGTAAAAAAGCTCCCCGTTTTCCTTGAGCAATTTGATATTCCCCATAACATGAAGCACTTCACCGTTCTTATGTTTTACGGAATATTCTACGCTGACGCTGTCCCCCTCTTTTTCCAGGGTCTGGATCTTGCTGATCAGTCTTTCCTTATCTTCTAATAATACAGAACTTGCAACCATGTCAAAACCAGCCGCTTCTAGTTCCTCCTGGGACTCGTAGCCAAGGATTTTAAGCGCCGCCCCGTTCACGCTCAGGATGCGCGTCCCATCCATGGAATGGCAGAGAATCCCGCAATCGATGGAGGTAAAAACTTTCTCCAGTGTCCGGGTCTTTCTTACGATCTCGTGTTCAAACGCCCGCTCCCTTGTAATATCAATGCCAACACCAACCGTCCCCATTACGCTGCCATCAAAATCGTAGAGCGGTGATTTATATGTAGTGAGAAGTTTTGCTCCTTCCCCCGTCTGGATTGTTTCCTCGGACACACAGGTTCTCTGCGTTTCCATAACCTCCCGCTCCGATTCGATACATGCCGGGTCATCCTCCGCTACATCCCAGATAAAAGCATGCCCCCTGCCCTCCACCACTTCTTTCGGCTTGTTAACTGTTTTGCAGAAACTATCGTTTACTTTTACATGGAGTCCGTTTTTGTCTTTAAACCAAACCAGGTTTGGCACACTGTTAATCACAGTTTCCAAAAAATGGGATGTCTGCCTATAATCCCGATCCAGTTTCAGGCTCTGCTGCCACCTAAGAAAGCGGAAGGCAAATTCCTCCCCCGACATTGGCAAAATCCAGATATCACAAATCCCATACAAAAAACCTAAGAGCGGGGCAACCTGCTCTTTTTCCGCGAACACAACCAACTGCGCATCCTGCCGCTTTGCCGCAACGAGGGAACCCACCGTCCCCTCCACATCCATACCGCGCAAGTCTGCAAAAATAGCGTCTGCTTTCGCCGCCACACCAGCGTCCGGAATGCTGCCCTCACAAAATTGGTGGGAAAAGTGTTCAAGCGGGGACATTTTTTTAATTGTCCCAAACATGTCATCCTTATGGTTCATATTACCGATTAAATAAAAATGAACACAGCAATGGTACATAATTATCTCCTCCACATCATCCGAATAGGCAAATTGCTTTCATCATACTGCAAAAAAGAATTTATGTCAAGGTTATCAAAGCCATTGATTTTTTATTACCATCACGGCTATGCCCTGTCTGTTTCTCTCCTTATTCCCTTATTTTCATACATGCAGTTTTATCCGTGGCATGGTATGGATTTACATTTCTACTCCATACCACCGCCATATCCTAGGCCGAAAGCACAGCCAATGGCAACCAGAATTTATATACCTCTTTTTGCATCTATAATACCATTTTCCAGAAATAAATACAAGTGCTTTTAATGGGGAACAGACTTTTGAAACTATGAAAAAAGCCCATTTTTCCAATTAAAAAATCCCCCTTTTAGATGGCGATCCAAACACGGATAACCCCATCCAAAAGGAGGAAATATGACCGGTAGCCTACTCCCCAAATCAAAACGATTTGGGTGTTGATTATACTTTAAACCGGTAGCCTACTCCCCAAATCAAAACGATTTGGGTGTTGATTATACTTTAAACCGGTAGCCTACTCCCCAAATCGTTTCAATATATTGGGGTTTGGAGGTGTTTACTTCGATTTTCTCACGTATCTTCTTGATATGCACAGTCACAGTTGCAATATCCCCAATGGATTCCATATCCCAGATCTTCTGGAACAATTCTTCTTTTGTATATACATGGTTCGGGTTCTCTGCTAGGAAAGTAAGTAAATCAAACTCCTTTGTTGTGAATGTCCGCTCCTCGCCGTTGACATACACACGGCGCGCTGTTTTGTCGATCCGGATGCCGCGGATCTCAATAATCTCGTTCTCCTTTGCATTAGAACCGATCAAACGCTCATAGCGCGCCATATGCGCCTTTACACGCGCTACTAACTCACTTGGCGAAAACGGTTTCGTCATATAATCATCCGCACCAAGCCCCAGACCGCGTATTTTGTCAATGTCATCCTTCTTTGCCGAAACCATAATAACCGGGACATTCTTCGCCTCGCGGATTTGGCGGCAAATTTCAAAACCATCCACCTTAGGCAGCATCAGGTCAAGGATAATCAGGTCAAACTCCTCATTAAGGGCACGGGAAAGCCCCTCATCCCCACTGTTCTCAATCGCCACTTCAAAACCCGAAAGTTCCAGGTAATCCTTCTCCAACTCCGCAATCGCTGTTTCATCTTCCACAATCAAAATCCTGCTCATCTTCGATTTCCTCCTTTTTCTCTTCTCTCCCGCACCTATTCCTTAAGCCGCATACTTTTCAGGTGCCTGCCCTTCTGCTCATATTCCGAATTTGCAGGGGGGAGGTTTTTGTGTATCGGCAGCTTTGGCAATGTAAAACAGATGGAAGTCCCAACTCCTTCCTCGCTCTTTGCCCAGATTTTCCCACCATGTTCCTCAATAATTTTCTGCGCAATTGCAAGTCCGAGTCCCGTTCCGCCTTTCTTTGAATTGCGCGAGGCATCCGCACGGTAAAACCGGTCAAATACATATGGCAGATCTTTTTTTGCAATGCCAGGACCATTATCGGAAAGTTCTATGTGGATATCCCCGTCCGCATCGCACAACCGCACCGAAATCTCTCCTTCCGGTTTATCCATATATTTTACCGAATTCCCGATAATATTATTGATAACACGCTTTAACTGTTCGGGGTCGGCAGAAATCTTCGTCCCCTTCTCAATCCCATTTACAAAATCAAGTTTTAAATTCTCAAGCTCCATATCAAGTCCTAGTTCCTCAATACAGTCCGTAAAATACTCGCTCGCATCCAATACCATAAAATTATACGGCACCGTATTGCTGTCAATTTTCGTAAAAAAGGTAAGTTCATCCACAAGTACTGACATATCATTCGCCTTCGTATAAATTGTTTTTACATATTTTTCCATTTTTTCCGGTGTATCGGCAATCCCGTCCATAATCCCCTCCGCATAACCTTTAATCGCAGTTAGCGGTGTTTTCAAATCATGGGAGATATTGCTGATTAACTCCTTCGAATCCTGCTCGTACTGTAGCCTTTCCTCGATCAGTTCCTTCATATGCAGGCGCATCTCATCAAAATCCTGGCAAAGCTGCCCGATCTCATCCGAAGGATCGCCCGAAATAGAATAATTGAGGTTCCCGCCCTTCATCTCGTTTGTTGCCACCTTTAAGGTGTTGAGCGGACGGATAATCGTCCGGTACAACCAGACGACCAGCACCACCGCCGTAATACCGATTACCGCAATCATACAAACAATAATCTGGATCAGCGAATTGCGCAGCTGCGGCATCAGGACATTCACTTCTGTTACAATGAAAATACTTCCCTCGCTTCCGTCCGAAAAATAAAAATCCTGATGTTTAATCAGCACCGGCTTTTTTTCGCCAACATAAATTCCACCATCCAGATCCGTACTGTGTTCACCAAAAGCCGGAAGGAGCCTTATCACCTCCTCCTGCTTGTCCTTCCCACCAAAATATACGATCTCCTCCCCGCAGCGCAGCACAAGATAAGAATATTTATGGGAAAGTTCTGTGTTCATTTTCTCAATAAATTCCGCATCCTCAAATTTTTCCGGCTCACGGATGGCAAAAAGCTTAATCTGGTTGTAAGCTTCCCGTGTCACACGGTTCAGGATGCGAAGAGGGTTGGTGATAACCTGCATCGTATCCGCATCGACATCATAAGTATGCTGCACCGTCACACTAAGATATTCTAAGATCACCTTCCCCCCCAATGCCATCATCAGAACCGGAAGTGTTATTATTATGATAAATGCAATTTTCAGCCTTCCCTTTAAATCCACGCCGTGCCCCTCCTTACACTTGAAGACATCCCCTCCCCAACCGCCACAGGGGGTTATGGTATTCATCTGACGACATTATACCATAACCCCCTGATTAAATGCTGGATTTTCGAATTATTTTAAGCTTTTTTAAGAATTATAGATACTTTTTAAGTGTTTCCACCCGGTCAAGTTTTTCCCACGGCAGATCAAGATCATTCCTTCCAAAATGCCCATATGCCGCTGTCTGCTTATAAATCGGCCGGCGAAGCCCCAGCATCTTGATAATGCCCGCCGGACGCAGGTCAAAATTCTCCCGGATCATGGCAATCAACTCCGCATTCGTCTTTTTACCTGTGCCAAAAGTATCAATATTTACCGAGGTCGGCTGCGCTACACCAATAGCATAGGAAAGCTGAATCTCACAGCGGTCGCAAAGCCCTGCTGCCACAAGATTCTTGGCTACATAACGCGCTGCATAAGCTGCCGAGCGATCCACTTTCGTACAGTCCTTCCCAGAAAATGCACCGCCACCATGGCGCGCATAGCCCCCATAAGTATCCACGATAATCTTGCGTCCGGTCAGCCCGCTGTCCCCGTTCGGACCACCAATGACAAAGCGGCCAGTCGGGTTGATAAAAAATTTCGTCCTCCCATCCGTCAGTTCCTTTGGAAGCACCGGATCAAAAACATACTTCCTGATATCCGCATGAATCTGTTCCTGCGTCACTTTCGCATCGTGCTGTGTGGAAAGTACCACGGCATTGATATGTACAGGTTTCCCGCTCTCATCGTACTCCACCGTGACCTGGGATTTTCCATCCGGGCGCAGGTATGCAAGAGTGCCATCCTTACGCACCTTTGTAAGCTGTTTTGTCAGCTTGTGGGCAAGGGAAATCGGATACGGCATATATTCTTCCGTTTCATTGGTGGCATAGCCGAACATCATCCCCTGATCACCCGCACCAATTGCTTCAATATCCTCGTCCGACATGGTATTTTCCTTTGCCTCAAGCGCCCTGTCCACTCCCATCGCGATATCTTTGCTCTGCTCGTCCAGCGCGACAACCACACCGCAGGTATCACAGTCAAATCCATAACTTGCATTGTCATAGCCAATTTCCCGGATGGTTTCACGCACCAGCTTCTGGATATCAACATAGCCCCTTGTTGTGATTTCGCCCATCACAAGCACCAGCCCCGTGGTAACTGCCGTTTCACACGCAACACGGCTCATTGGATCCTGCTCCATCAAAGCGTCGAGCACCGCATCGGAAATCTGGTCACAGATTTTGTCCGGATGCCCCTCCGTCACGGACTCCGATGTAAATAGTCTTTTTTCTTCCATGTTATCCTCTTTTCTGCACTGCCAAGTGCACAAGCCACTCCATGGCAGGCAGCGCACCACCATAAAGTACTGGGCAAAAGAAAAATCCTTCTTCCTGCCCCTTCCCTTATTCTCTTGAAGATTGTTATTATCCGCCTAAAAGGCGCATAACCCACTAAAATTCCGCCCCAAAAGCCGGAAAAGTCCGCCCCAAAAGCCGGAAAAGTCCGCCCCAAAAGGCGGACTTGATTTTTGATCTTCAAATCCCCTTATTGTTCGATTGCTCGCTCAACTTGGCACCTTCCCATTCGGGGGTTGCCGGACTTCACAGAGTCTTTACTCTCCGTCACTCTAAATAAGAGAAATGTGATTTATTAAGTTATGGATACACTATATAACAGAATCCGCGCCCTGTCAACTCTTTTTTTCTGTTTTTCCCTATAAGTCATTCCACGTGCTATTGCATCCCTGCAAAAAGTTTTTCCGCCGCAGTGATCACCGCCTTAAAATCCGCCAAAAAACCATTCCAGTTTTCCCTAATTAGGGCGATATTGCCTTCCTTCGATGCCATCTCAAGGACACGCGCCTCCTCCCCGAAGGCTTCTGCCCCAATGGTATTCGATGAACTCTTCACTGCGTGTACATATACTGTAAAATTCTTCCAATCTTCTTTTTCCATACAATCTGAAAGCTTTTCCTGGTATTTTTTTCCTTCTGAACAGTAATCCTGCAATATTTCCGCATACATATCTTCCATATCCATACAATGTGTCAGTCCCACTGCCCTGTCAATATAAGCTTTTTTATTCCCATCGGCAGGATCCGTTTCTTTTTCGGATCCATCCTGTTTTTTTACAACGGAATTGTCCGCCGGCATATCCACTGTTTTTGGCGGTGTCTGTTCCTGTTTCATATCCCATTCCTGCCCTTTTTGCATTCCGGTTACTTCCTGTCCTGCCTGTTCCTGCAAATCCATTTCCTGCCCTTTTTGCATTCCGGTTATTTCCTGTTCTGCCTGTTCCTGTATATCCATTTCCTGCCCTTTTTGCATTCCGGTCATTTCCTGTCCTTCCTGTTTCTGCATATCTATTCCCTGACCCTCCTGCTTTTGCGTACTTGCCGTTTTTAACCCTGCCTGTTCCTGTTCCCTTTCCTTACCCGCCGTAATTACCAGTTCCTCCGGCAGATAGGACATCAGCACAATCTCAAGTTCCGCTGCATCAATTGGCTTCGAAATATAATCCACAAACCCTTCCCGCATATACTCTTCCCGGCTCCCGGCAATTGCATTGGCCGTCAGGGCAATCACCTTTGTATCCAAATTCGGATTATCTTTCTCTTCCCGCAATAGATGAAAAGTCTGGATCCCATCCATCTCAGGCATCATATGATCCATAAAAATTAGATGGTACTTTTTCTTGCGCGTCATATACAGGCATTCCGTACCGCTAGTTGCCGTATCAATGACTATTTCCGTGCGTTTTAACAGACCTTTTACCACGGCAAGGTTCATCGTGTTATCATCCACCACTAGAATCCTAGCCCCAGGCGCATGGAATGCCTCATGGTACTTCTTCCTGGAAGAAACTTCATTCTGGTAAGCACTTTCCAGACTGCCAACCGGCCCGCGGCTCACCACTTCCTGCGGTATGGAAACATAGAATGTCGAACCCTTCCCATACTCGCTTTCCACATGGATTTCCCCGCGCATTAAGTCAACCAGCCGCTTTGTAATGGCAAGTCCTAGGCCACTGCCCTCAATCGTGGAATTCTTCTGGATATCAAAACGTACAAAACGCTGGAACAAACGCTCCTGATCCTCTTTACGGATGCCAATACCCGTATCCTGCACCGCTACTTTTAATATAAATTTATTATTATCCAGCCATTCGCCGTAGACGGTTAGGGAAATGCTTCCCTCCCCCGTATACTTAACCGCATTTGTTATAAGATTCGTAATCACCTGCCGGATACGCATATCATCCCCCACCAGCGTGGATGGAAGACTTTCGTCAATACTTACCGAAATCTGCAGGTTTTTCTTTTCCGCCTTTGTTTCAAGCAGATGTACCTCATCATTAAGCAGGGAAGCAAGCTGGTAGGATTTCTCCACAATCTCCAGTTTCCCGGACTCAATCTTTGAAAAATCCAGGATATCATTAACCAGCGTAATCAACAGTTTGCTGGCATTATCCACATTATTGGCATATTCTAAGATTTCCTTCTGCGCGCTCTCGCGCAGGATCATCTGGTTCATACCAATAATGGTATTAATCGGGGTGCGGATCTCATGTGACATATTTGCAAGGAAATTCGTCTTTGTCCGGTTTGTCGCAAGTGCCTCCTGCTTTTCGCGTTCCAGCTCGCTGATATCCTGGCTGGTCTTTAACATCGCCATAACAAAAAGCAGGATGGAAGCCATTACCATGGCCTCACTCCGGTTCCGTGCACAATAAATACCGGCAACCTCAATGGAAACCGCGGTCAAAAGCCCTATGTAACCGATAAAAACATATATATAATCCCGTATCCTCTTCTGCCGGATATCAATCCCGATTGTTACGCCAACCGCAATCAGGGTAGCAAAGATCATAATGTGCATCAGCCGCATCGAATCCGAAAAATCTACCAACCGCATCACATGCAGAGCCGTACAAAGGCAGAAATTAAGAAGGCTTGCCAGCTTGAGCGCCCAGTAACACCTCCGGTAACGCCCCCTCTGAACCCGGTCAAAATATTCTGCATAAGGAAACGGCATAAGTCCCGCCGCCAAAAACGCCACATCTGAAACTACGGACACATTCGTAAAAAAAAGCTGGCGCAGCCGCGACTCGCAAAGCATCCAGACCGCCGTAAGCAGGATCCCCCAACCTAAGTATTCGAGTGCAAACGGTTTTTGGAATGAGCGCCCCATCGAAATACCAAAAATAATTGCGATAACCGAAAACAAGAAAAGAAAAATTGCCATCACCGCCTGGAGCAGGTTTTCACTGAAAAACTTCGCCCAGAGCACAAGACGTTCCCCGCAGTAAACCTCGCTTATCCTTCCAGTGTACATCGATTCCGTCATCCAGGTAATCCGGATCGGTCTTCCCGCATCCTGTTCATCAAGTTCCATAAAAACATAGGCCATGGCACTGTACTTTCCTGACATCCCAGTATCCACTGTCGAAAATTCCTGCCGCAGTTTCCCATCAATATAAATCCCGATTTCCTGCCGCAGGCTATTAAGGGCAATCCATGTCCCCCCATCGATCTTATCTGGCAGCACGGACTCTATTACAATCTGTTCCCCGCGCGGGACATCAAAATGCTGAGGAAGTTCCACTGGTTCCCGTGTGCCGTCCGGGAACACACGAACCCACTGCACATTAAGGGGCTCTGCCGTTATCCTGCGATGCGCTGCCCTGTTCGGACTAAAAACCTGCCCGAGCAGCATATACAACACAATCATCACGAAGAAGACCGCGAAAATTATGTTAAGTGTCGATTTTTTCCGTTTTGCCGGTTTCTGATCTGTCTTTTCCATAATCCGCCTCCAAGCTGTATCTTAATGAATCAGGGGCAGCGGGTGGGACAGGAAATCTCAATCAGCTTTCCCATCCGGCCTGCTGCCCCTCATATTTTCCCGTTAATGTGATTATACACGATTTCCCACAAAAGGAAAATAGCTTTTTTCAGCTTTTGTCCTCCACTTTGTCTAAAAATATGATATTTATGCCACAGTTGCCGTAAAACCGATTGCATCAAGCTCTGAGATCGCCGTTTTAACACAGTTCTCGCAGCCGTCTATCGTTACCGTCTTGGTTCCCAGATCAATACTGTGTTTGATCCCCGCGGATTCCAGTACCTTCCCGATACGCTCCACACAATGGTTGCAGCTCATTTCCTTCACATTTAACGTCGTCATAATCCTTACCGCCTTTCTTTTTTATTTGATAAATTTCTGGATTACCTTCAAAAGCTCCTCTACCTTATCCTCCCCGCCCTCACGGATATCCTGCACAACACAGGTACGCACATGGCTGTTTAAAAGTTCCCTGCTAAACGCTGTCAGGGCTGCACCCGCCGCAGAAACCTGCGTCAGGATATCCACACAGTAGGAATTGTTTTCCACCATACTGCGGATTCCCCGGATCTGCCCCTCAATGCGGTTTAACCGGTGAATCAGCTCCGTTACCTCCGATGCTTCCCGATATTTCTTTTTGCAATCACACCCTTCTTCCATCCGTCACCTCGTTTCTTTCCCATTTGTCCGCTTCTGTAAGAACGTGCCCCATCTTATCACCCCCTACAAACTGCGTTCCTGATTTTACAATTTTTTCCATTTCAGCCGCAATGCATTGCTGACCACACATACAGAACTCAACGACATTGCAAACCCTCCAAGCATCGGATTTAACAGCAGTCCTGTAAACGGATACAAAAGTCCCGCAGCAACCGGGATCCCGACCGTGTTATAAAAGAAAGCCCAGAACAGGTTCTGCCTGATATTGCGGATGGTCAGATGGCTTAGGTGGATGGCTCGGTGTACATCCTGCAAATCCGACTTCATCAGCACGATATCCGCCGAATCAATCGCGATATCGCTGCCACTTCCAATCGCACAACCTACCTCAGCCTGCACAAGCGCTGGGGCATCGTTGATTCCGTCCCCCACCATCATAACCTTTTTTCCCTGTTTTTGCAACTCCTCAATAATCTTCGCCTTATCCTGCGGCAATACCTCGGCCACAATCTCATCCACATGCGCCTGCGCTCCAATATATTCTGCCGTTTTTCTATTATCCCCAGTCAGCATATAAACACGCACACCATCTTTTTGCAATGCGTCCACCGCGGCGGCACTTGTCTGCTTGATTGTATCCGCCACGCCAATAATCCCAACGGTTTTCCCATCTGCCACAACATACATCGGGGTCTGTCCCTTTGCCGCTAATTCCTCCGCCCCCGGATGCCACTTAGAAAAATTCCCGCTGTGCTCTTTGGCAAGCCCTTCCTTCCCGAGATAAATCTCACCATCTTCCTGTGTACGTACATACACGCCATAGCCCGTCAGGCTGCGGAACTCTAAGGCAGCGGGAACGGAAAGCTTTTCTTTTTCTGCCATAACCAGAACCGCGTGCGCTAGTGGGTGCTCACTTCCGGCTTCCGCAGCAGCCGCAAGGCGCAGGATCTGCCTTTGACCCTCGGACAACCCAAAAGCCTTCCCTTCTTCCCCTTCCGCTTTTACCAAACCATCCTGCCCGTTTTCCTTCTGCCACAAGCCATCCTCCGTCAAGACGGATACCACCTCCGGCTTCCCCCTAGTAATCGTACCCGTCTTATCAAGAACCACCGTATCCACTTTCTGCGCCATCTCAAGCGCCTCCCCGGATTTTACAAGTATACCGTTCTGCGCCCCAAGCCCGGTACCAACCATAATCGCTGTTGGTGTTGCAAGCCCCAAGGCACACGGGCAGGCAATCACAAGCACCGATACAAAAATACGCAGGGCAAAAGAAAAATCCTTTCCCGCAATCAGCCAGATAAGGGCTGCAACAAGCGCAACCGCCATAACTGCTGGTACAAAAACCCCTGCCACCCGATCAGCAAGCTTTGAAATCGGTGCCTTCTTCCCCTGTGCATCCTCCATCAGCTTTACAATCTTTGCAAGCGTCGTATCCGATCCTGTGCGCGTGACCTGCACGGTTAGCATCCCATCATAATTTAAGCTTCCGCCGATCACTTCACTGCCCTCTGACTTTTCAACCGGCAGGCTCTCCCCTGTCAGCATCGACTCATCCACACTTCCTTCCCCCGATACCACAGTACCGTCCAAAGGAATCCGGCTTCCCGCGCGCAGTACAATCAGATCACCTGGCACCAGTTCTTCCACAGACACTTCGCACTCCCTGCCATCCACTAAGCGGATCGCCGTATCCGGGGCAAGCGCCATCAGCTTTTTGATTGCCTCCGAAGTTTTGCCCTTGCTGCGCTTTTCCAGATATTTCCCAAGCATTACCAATGTAACAACAACTGCTGCGGACTCATAATAAAGCTGATGCACATAATGCATATCCCGTGGGATTAATACTGTCATTACAAGACTGTAGAAAAAAGCTGCTGTCGTACCAACCGCTACTAAGGAATCCATATTTGGATTGCCCTTAAATAATGCCGGGAAACCATGGAGATAAAAATTGCGCCCAAAAATCAGGACAGGTACCGTCAGGACAAGCTGTGCTACTGCAAAAGCAAATGGATGCTGTTCCATCGAAAGAAATCCAGGCAGCGGCAAAGGTACCGGAACCATATGCCCCATCGACAAATACAGAAGCGGTGCCGCAAAAATAATAGCGAAAACCAAGCGCCGTTTTGCCGCCTGAAGTTCTTCTTCCTGCGCAGCCGCCTCCTTTTTTCTCTTCTCCTTATCATCAACGTATATTTCCGCCCCAAACCCTGCTTTTGCAATTTTTCCGATAATCAGTTCCGGTGTCACAAGCGCCTCATCGTACTCAATCTGCATTCTCGCCGTCGTCAGGTTCACATCGCTTCTGCTCACACCCTCTATACGCCTTGTTACGCGCTCCACGGCACTGCTGCATGCCGCACAGCTCATCCCGCTGATTTTATAAACTTCCTGCTTCATTGCGCCCTCCTCTTTTCTGACATTTCGGTCAGGCCTACCGGATAAAGCATTCCTGCAATCCACATGCCCAAAACACTGTGTTTCCCACAGCGCCATATACCCCCTATGGGTATATCCATATTCATTATATCCACCATCCTGGCATTTGTCAACAGTTTTCCCAAAAAATATGCGTTTATCCGAAACCACATACAATCCTGATTTCGACCGTTTTTCATTTACTATAACCACACAAAATATCAATCCTTCTTTTTGCAGATCTGCTAGAATTAAGAAAGGATCGAAGGACACGGATGAAAAATCCCCTCTTAAAATCTTTCAGCAAATACACACAGTTTTACATGGGAACATAAATCCAGACTGCTATTATATTCAAAAGGAGTAGTCCAATAAAGCAAAAAAATAATCAACATTTATTATCTAACGCGAACCCTTCCATCCGGCCTCACATAAAAAACAGACATATAATTGTAAATATTTTATTGATTTTCCAGTTGCCCCATGCTATAATATCCGTCAAATATCATAGGCATTTCCTTGCCCTGCCTTTACCGCCACAATGAATATCCCTAGCAATTACAGATATAAAAAAGTATTCACAAAACCAAAAACGGACTTGATGCAAAAAGGAAGTGACAACTTGAGATATTATATTGCAGACTGCCATTTTTTCCATGCTGCCTTAAACGACCATATGGATCACCGCGGTTTTTCAAACGTAGAGGAAATGAACGAATATATGCTTGCAAAATGGAACCGAAAAATCCGCAAAAATGACGATGTTGTTATCCTAGGTGACTTCTCGCTTGGAAATGCAGAGGAAACAAGCTCCCTGCTAAAGCGCTTAAACGGAAGGCTTTACTTAATTAAGGGCAACCATGACCGCTATCTAAAGGATAAAAATATGGATTTTAGCCGCTTTGAATGGATTAAGCCCTACGAGGAACTTTCCGATAACCGGCGCAAGGTGGTTCTCTGCCATTATCCCATTATTTGTTATAATGGACAGTACCGAAGAAATGAGGACAATACCCCAAAAACATATATGCTTTACGGGCATGTCCATAACAGTAAAGACCAGTGCCTAATCGAAACATTCCAGAAAATTACGCGCAGTACAACAACAGCAAACGCACAGGGGGAAGAACTTCCCATTCCGTGCAATATGATTAACTGCTTTTGTATGTATTCCGATTATGAACCACTCACACTCGACGAATGGATTGCGCTGAATTTCCTGCAATTATAAAAAACTAATATGGAGGGGGATAAGCTCATGTTTAAACGAAAAAGAACAGCCGAACCATACGATAAGGAAACCCTGAAACCGACAATCCGCGCCAGTATCTGTACCGGCGAACAGGTAGCAGGTTTTAAGAATCTTACTACGGGCAAATTTACGGAAATCATGGTAATCCGAAACCGCAGGGATATGGAAGAATTTCTTTTAAGATATGGGATTTCTGAAGCTGATATAAAAAAAGAATGGTAGCATCCGCTTTCTCTAAAAGTATCTTGGTTTTGTTTGCGTGGGCAGATAAGCGCCCTTGCCTTATAAGGTCTTTTGGATCATAAGAATACAGCCTGCTGTAAGGATGGCGAAGGCAGAGCAGATATGGGTTGCAATGTCAAAATCTTATAGTGCTTCCTTCAACATAATATACACTTCCTTTACACTGTCAAATGCCGATAAAATATTATTTAATATTTCTCTCCCATAAAAGATGGCACCAAGATTTTCTTTATGGATGAAGGAAATTCTTTTGCGCTCCAGCCATTCTTGTAAAATAATATCTTCTTTCGGATAATGTGCCTTTTTATATTTTTCCCCATGAAGTTCCAGTAATCCTGCCTTATTAAAATCTTCAATCACCTTTTTTGCAGAGTGCTTATTATCCAATATATAATCCCTGATTTTATTTATTCCACTTGCATCTGGCTTATAGATATCCAACCCATATTTATATCCATCTAGCGATGCATCAAAAAAGAAGCCTAACGCGTTTTTCTTATTCGTTTTATTCAATTTAAACCGTATGTAAAAATATTCCTTTAGCGGTGCTCCACAACAAAAACGTGCATCATTATACGCTGAAGAAATACATCTCCTTCTATTACTTAATAAATCCCTATCAACTTCATGAAAATAGTGATACAATTCAAAATATAGTTCATCTAATGGAGATTTCACGCCGTCAAGATATAGCCGTTCATTATCTTGATATACCCTTTTACAATTTTCCTTACGAATTGCTTCATAATACATTATGGTAGATTCATTAAATCCTTGAAACATATTGTCCTCTTTCTATCCTCCAAATTATTTCTAACCTGTCTGGAAACTCCCGTATTACAAGTGTTGCGTCAAAGCATTCGATGATAACTTTTCCACATGTTTGTTGTGGATACCCCAAGACTGGCTGCGTCAAAGCATTTGATGGTAACTTTCCCTACCTTCGCGTATATTAATTATATCATAAATCCGGGAGTATGGAAATAAGAAGTTTTCGAAACACCATATTCATCCATTATTCTACAAATACAACCAGGCGTTGATTTTTTTTCAAACAATCGCATATGGACTTTTAATTATTTTCTTTTATAATTACAATCAGAATCGATTCAATCAAAACAAAAGGAGCATAACCTATGAACAATAGTTTTTCATCCACAATCAAAAATCTGCGAAAACAGCGTGGCTTAACACAGGAGCAAATTGCAGAAGCGCTGGGTATATCCTGCCAGGCAATCAGCAAATGGGAAACAAACCTTTCTTTCCCCGATATTACCCTTCTTCCAATTATTGCCGATTATTTTGGGGTATCCGTGGACTATCTGCTCGGTCACGACATTAGTAAAAGAAATGAAGAAATCGATGCAACCTGCCAATACGCGGATAAACTGCTTGAAAGCAACGACGCAATCCTGGCAATACCACTTCTTAGGGAAATGCTGATCAAGCATCCGGGCAATGAGAAACTGATGTATAAACTTGCATGGGCTTTATCCGGAACCATAAAAGAATCACCCGATAATTACGAGGAAGCCATCCTTCTGTATCAAAAGATTCTTGAAATCAGTACGGATACCGAAATGAGAACCCGTGTGACAAGGGATTTGATATACCGCTATTACACAAAAGGGGAAATCGACCGGGCTTTATCCTATGCCCGTTCCCTGCCCGCGTTTGAATTATGCCGGGAATACAATTTAGGAAGAGGCAACCTTCTTTGTGGCAGGGAATTATCCAATTACCTGCAAGCCAACATTTTACTGTTCGGCAATGCAATGCTTGAGTGCCTCGAATATTTTGAAAATGAAAAGATTTTGTCCCCCGAAGAGAAGAAACCATATACCAGCGACCTGGCAAAAGAAAAAATGGAACTTCTGAAAAAAATACTCTCATAACCAGCCTGTTTGGCTTACCTCCTATCTCCAAAACATCCATTCGGACATCCTTTTCTTATAACAGCTTATACCCACACAGTATTGCAGATTTACCTGCAATACTGTGTGGGTGAAAAACTTGACAGTGCTTATTTTTTTTAACTTTTACCCTAACTGCAATGCGATATCCTCCATCCTGTAAGCTTTCGATTTTAGAATCACTGCATTCTTCCCGAAAACTTCCTCCATAATCCGATGTTCCAAAGCCCTTCGTTTGCCAAGATGCGAAAGCAGTCCATCAAGCCCCACAAGGGTATGCTCCTTCCCGCACGGTGATTCCTCCAAATACCGCACCATCATCGGAAACCACAACTCATTCCCCTTCCCATCCACACGTTCTTTCCGGATGCAGTCAATTCCCGCCGCAATATCTTTTACATCCAGATAAATAATTTTATAAGGTTTCCCTTCTAAGGTACTCTTTAATTTGCGGTAAAAACAAAGGATTTCCTCCTCCGTCATCTGAAGGTACAACATCTGGTTTTCCAATATATTCTGAAAAATAGAACATTCAAATATCTGTCCTTTCCCGTCCCATTTCCCAAAACGATTTAAAACCACCTTTTCAAAAGATTCCCTGTCCAGGTTTCCGTTATATATTTCAAACCTTTCCAGATTTCTGTGAAAATTCGGGATATCCGTCAATATTTGTGTGTAACTGATAATCTTATGTCCTTCCTCCGCAACAGTTTTTTCACTGATTTCCTGCGCAAGCAGCGGATATTCTTTTAATATGCCCTGATATTCTTCCTCCGTACAATAAGCGCACCATGCCAATTCAACCGGGGAATAATCCCCTTCCCGAAAAACTTTATGATCCGGGTGCAGTTTTGATAGCTGCTGCACAAAAGTAGTTTTGCCCGCACCCTGCAGACCCTCCACAAAATAATTATCCCATTTCATCAAAACCACTCCTTTAAATCATTCCTCCAAAAAATTTTTGCTTACTGCCGCTTTTTTTCGCTTGTACTTTTTCATTTCTCCTATTCATCCAAACACTTTTCTCCAACTGGTTTTTCTGCAAGAAAACGGATTTTCCTCATCCGGTTAATCACCGCCTTTAGCTCGTATTTTCGAGGCAGGTCAAGAAAGCGCCCCGTTGTGGTAAAATAGGAGGAAAAGACACAGTCAAGTCCTTCCCGGTCAATTTTTTCATAAAGTGCGTCAATCTGCGTGTTCAGATCGATCGTTTCCCGCAATATAGGATTTAATACAGGGGATCCCTCTTTTTCCTCATCGCTAGAATTTTCCTTTGTAAAACCAGTTTCTCCGGAATTATTTGCGGCTATATTTGCGCTCCGCAGACTCCCGCCAGTCTGTTTTTCCAGATACCGCAGCATATAGCCCAGTGCATCAAGCTGGTGCATGGAAACGATATCATGCAGTCCCCTGACATCAATCCGTTCATCCCCGATCATCAGAAATCCCATGTCAGATACCAGCAGATATTCCCTGCCGCTCCCCTCTGGATATGGGGTGAAATATTCGTTGGAAAGCACGCGGTTCTGGCTCCAATCCGCCTTTTCCAAAATTTTCCATCCAGCACCGCACAAACCATCCAGTTCTTCTTTCGCATCTTCCTGTCTGATACTGCCCAAAAAGTCCAATCCTCTTTTCATAGTTTCCTGCCCGGTACTGCACAATCTCTTCGCCCGCTTTGTTACATTGTATATCACAAATTCATCCATCTCATAGATCTGATCCGCTACCGCCAGATATTCCCCACTCCCGCCGATAACCAGTATCGTTGATACCCCCAGTTCCCGGTGCAGTTCACCAACCCGGTCAGTGAATGGGGTGATTGGCTCTTTCCTGATTAGTTCCTTCATCAGCCGGTCACGGATCATAAAATTCGTCGCGCTCCGGTCTTCATCCATCAGCAATAGTTTTGCACCGTTTTCCACTGCCTCCATAATATTGGCGGCTTGCGAAGTAGAACCGGATGCCCGCTCCGTAGAAAAAAAATGCGCGTCCCCGCCCGGGAGCCATTTGATGAACGGGGAAATATTCACGCGCTTTACGCTCCTTGCCTCCTCCGCGCAAATCGTTACCGCTGTTTCATCTGTAATACAAAGTTCCCTGCCATCCCCTAAGATATGGTTGTAAATCCCCGCAGAAACCGCATCGAGCAGGGTCGATTTCCCCGAATAACCGCCTCCTGTTATCACCGTCACTCCACGTTTTAACCCAAAACCGCGCACCCCGCAAACTTCGATTTCTTCCCCCGGCACGGACACAAAAGGAACTGCGTCCTTCATTGGCAGGTCACTGCCCTTCAAACGCGGCAGGATGCTGCCATTCGCAAGGAAGGCACAATAATCACTCTGTTTAAGCCACGCCCGGATTCCCTGCTGCTTCGCCTCTAACCGGACGCTCTCTGCAAGCCCTTCCTCATCAAAATCCGCAACAAACCGGTCAATGGCCTGCGGCAGGTCAGTACAGAGCATACGGATGGATTTTTTCAGCCGCTTTGCTGGAAGCTGTACCTGCATACGCAGACACAGACACATCCTTGGCGGGGGCAGTTTCTCATCTTCGTATACATAAATCGTCAGCCCACCACCATTTTCGTAGTCTTTTCCCGTACACATCATAAAAAATGCTGTGTTTCTCGTAAGAACCACACCACCTGGATGGTCAAGATAGTATTTCCCGTTTTCTTTGTCCGTGCGTGAACGGTTGTAAAGTTCTTCATTCAATTCATCCACATATTTCCCGAACGCGCGCAGGCAGTAATCTGCCGCGGCAGGCGTAAAATCCTTAATTCCAAGCATTTTTACAGGAATCTGCCAGGTCAGTGTTGGCTTATCCTGTGCCTGCTTATTACTTCCTGTGATCACTAGGCCAATCTCTCCATGGAAGTAGGTCGGGTTATAATCCATATACCGGGCAGCATCCCCGCCAGTAGGTAGAATAACCATCATCCTCCCATTATACATCTCTGCGTAAGTGCTGGTATTGTCGTCCATTGCCCTCAAAATATTCCCTAATCTTTTCATTCCTTCACTCCTTCAATAAGTTCTGGTTTTCTTTTCTGGGTGACCACCGCTAAAAAGCGGTTCCATAACCCTTTTGCACTTTTCCCAATCAAACTTATATTTAGAGTAGAAGTCTTCTTACCGCCAGGATAGATACAAACATTCCAGACAAACAAAAAATGCACCCCCTCTGGGTGCTTTTCAATGGCTGCCACAGGCTTTACAGGTCACTATCAACCCCTGCAAAAACGGGAAGAAGGGGATTTTATCCCATCCGCCGCGCTGCGTATTCCGCTTTTTATGCAAACTTCCTTTGTAAGAAACTTACAGAGAAAGTTCCCCTACCGATCACATGTTTTTACAAATACGCACGCCCGCACATTAAAAAAAGCACCCGGAAACGGATGCTGGAAAAGCTCACCTGAAAAATAACAAAGCGATTTGCACAACATCCGTTAAATATAAGTTTGTCATACAAATCGCCTCCTTCCATGGGCTAAAAAAATAAAATAATAAGTGCCGGTCAAACTGACCAGTTCCTACCATACCATAAACGAATGGGGTTTGTCAAGAGTTTTGCATTAATTTATCCATATCTTAGATTTCTATTTCATGCCGCGCCCTAGCAGGAACACTTTACAGCTTCCCCAGCCGCAGACAAAATATCAGCGCCAGAAAGCCTGTAAGCACTTCCCCAATATAGATCAACACGATATTACAGGCATATACGCATAGCCGGTTTTATGGCTGGATGTATCATATACTTCTAGCTCCTGTGCTCCGTTTTCCGCCATTTTAAAATTATGGCCTGGCATAAAATAATCCCTGATATACGCGAAAAGTTCCCATATTTCACACTCCTCCTTTGCCAGAAGCTGGGCGGCAGACCGATCGGTATACAAACGGATATACAGGGAAGCGGGGATTTTGTAGACATCCACTCCCTCCGGCTGGTCTTCCGTAAAAACTTCACGCACAAAACCAAATGCACGGGATTGCTCATCACGCCAGAAATTTACACTTACATGGATATCATTCATCGGAACTACGGGATCTTTTATGGACCCATATATGCCTTGTTCCTTATCCGGCGTTACCGTATCGATTGCTGAATGAAAAGCAGAAATATCGGAAAAGTCCTTTGCATATATCATCTTTCCCGCAAGGATGGATGCCGGTTTTTCCACAAGTTCAAAAACTGCCCCACCAATTTTTATTGTTTCCACAATCTTTTCCCCGTTTTGGTTTTCCGTATCAAGCAGACAGTCAACCGAAACTTTAAAAGCTTGCGCAAGCTGCTTTAGATGGTAAACATCCGGAAGGCATTCCCCGTTCTCCCACTTGGATAGTGCCTGCTCGGAAACACCGATTTTCATTGACGCTTCTTTTTGGGTTAGGTTAACCCGTTTCCGGAATTCCCTAAGCCTTTTCCCAAAATCAGTTTGATTAAACATATTTGCCTCCTTTAAAAAATTTTTTATGACAATTAGATTTTAACACGGATCCAAAAAACAAAGCAAGGATAGGCATATTGGTGAAAAAATAATAAAAATCAACCTCTGGTTGATTTAGTTAAATCAGTTATTAACCCGGTTCCTTTTCAAACCAAGCTTTTTCGCGACCCCATCCATGCTCCCACTTGACTTTCCATATCATCCTCCATTATAATCATGTATGTATCCGGAACAATTATTTTTCCGAAAGGACAGGTAACGACAATGGTAAAATTAACACCGCCCCTCGGTTGGAATTCATGGAACACCTTTGGGGCTAATATCAGTGAGGAACTGATCAGACAGACAGCGGACTGCATGGCAGCGAGTGGGCTGTTAGAAGCAGGCTATGAATACTTAGTTATCGATGACTGCTGGTCACTGCGGGAACGCGATCAAAACGACCGTCTTGTGGCAGACCCTGCCAAATTCCCGAACGGGATGAAAGCTGTGGCGGACTATGTACATAGCAAAGGACTGAAATTCGGTATGTATTCCTGTGCGGGTAACTTAACCTGCGCCGGGTATCCGGGCAGTTTTGAACATGAATTTATTGATGCCGCCACCTTTGCGGACTGGGGCGTTGACTTCCTGAAATACGATTACTGCTACCATAGCCCAATCATCCCGGGCGAAATCCTCTACCGCCGCATGGGGCTGGCATTAGAAAACTGTGGACGTGATATTTTATTCTCCGCCTGCTCGTGGGGAGCGGATGAAACACATAAATGGATCAAAACCACCGCCGCCTCCATGTGGCGTTCCACAGGAGATATTTTTGACAAATGGGATTCCGTAAAAGATCTTACCAAACATCAGGCTGAACTTCTTCCATACAATGGTGTTGGGTGCTTTAATGATATGGACATGTTAATTGTCGGGATGCATGGCAGGGGCAATGTTGGCCTATCCGGCTGCAGCGATATTCAGTACCGCACCCACTTTTCCATTTGGGCATTCCTAGGCTCCCCGCTGATGATCGGCTGCGATATCCGGGAAATAAGCGAGGAAACGAAAGCTGTCCTTACAAACAGGGAACTTCTTGCTATCAATCAGGATACCGCCTGCCGCCAGCCTTACCCGATCAAGGGAATCTGGCAGGAAAATGTTACCGCCTACGCCAAAAACCTTGCAGGCGGCGATATTGCAATTGGCTTATTTAACCTCGGCAGCGAAAAAGCGGCTGTACGCTTTAATCTGGACGAACTCGGACTGCCGCACAGCACCGGGAAAACATTAAAACTTGCCGATATCTGGACCAGAAAAGAAGCAAGTACAGCAAACTCCAGCCTCGCTTGGGAACTGGAGCCATTTGACTGCGCTGTATTCCGCGCCAAGGTCATAAACCGGCTATGAGTACCTGTGTAACATGCGGAAAAGAACTTGAGCAAAACGATATCGGAGCATATAAAAAATTCGTAAACCGGGCGGCGGTAAACTACTTTCTCTGTCGGAAATGCCTGGCAGAAAAACTGGACATCCCGCTGCCACTGCTCGAGGAAAAAATTGCATATTTTAAAAGCCAGGGCTGCACGCTTTTTGCGTGAGTCCTGGCTTTTTTACCGAAAAAAAACGAATCCGCTATCTTCCTATATGCCTCTTTTATCTTTTAACCGGAATCCAGAGTTCACAGAACAGACCCTTTTCGCCCTGTTCATAATATATCTCATAGTCCGTATCATCTGTCTGCACATAACCAGTCTGCGGAACAAATTCCTTATAAAATCTGCTCCATGCTTCCCCCAGACAATCCCCATCCGCGCCAAAGCATTGGAATACTGCATAATCCGCAGGTTCCGTTTCCCATATGGAATAGCCATCCTTTATCATCTGATTCAATTTTTCCGTATCTGTATCCTGATCCAGAATAACACCGATTCCATAATGAAAATGCGTATCACCTTTTCCAAGTGGACTGCACATACCATACAAATCCCTCTTTCCTTCTGGCCGAAGCATTTTCATTGGCTCGATCCGGTTTTTTTCATAAGATTCCGCCCAAAAATCCGGGATGCTGTGATCATTATCATCATTGATAATCTCATTCGGAAATGCCTTTACCAGCGCAATAAACTTCTCCCGCTCCCTATGTTCCATTCTGTAATCCATCATATTCCCGCCTTCCAATGTGATTTTTATTACAAGGGGATTAAACAGATGGAGCTTCGCGCCTTTTTCCCTCGCCTGCCTTGGAGTTGAGCCATGGAAACGGGAAAAAGCTTTGGAAAAACTTTCCGGGGTTTCATAACCATACTTGTACGCAGCGTCAAGCACCGAAATATCCGTTGTCTGAAGTTCTAACGCCGCTAAGGTAAGCCGCCTGTTCCTGATATACTCACTGGCCGTCATCCCAACAACAAAGGCAAACATCCGATGGAAATTATAGCTTGACATAGCAACATATTTTGCGATATCCCCATAGTCCATATCTTCATAAATATGTTCCTCCATATAGCATATCGCCCGCTGTATCAACTGTATTGACATTCTGCTTCCTCCTCCTTGCAGTCCTATTATAGACCACTGTACCATAAAAATCCTGTCCTCGTTTGCACGGTTCTGTCCATTTTAACCCTTCCCACACCTGCCCCTGCAAAGAAGCCATTAAAACAGGGCAGACCCACAACCGGAACACTTAGCGAAGCTTTTTTAAACTTAGTATTTTCCTTCACACTTCTTTCAATAAAAACTGCAGCATCATTACATGGTATTCCTCATCCTTAATAATTCTCTCCAACACATCATTAACATAATTATCCGCAATCATATTGATATGCATCCGGTACTGGTCAATCGTTGCCCGCTCCGCATCCAGATCTGCCTGCAGCATCTGCCTTGCCAGATCCGGATTTTTTAAGTATTCCGGTGTCCAGAGTTTCCAGTCCCCATTGCGGAATTTCGCCGTATAATCCACTTTCCCGCCAAGCAGTATAATTAGTTCGCTCAATTTCTGTAAATGCATCATTTCTGAAATCGCCATCCCCAGCAGCGCCTTCGCCATCGGGCATCTGGAAGCAGCAAGACGGTTTTCATGTGTGATGTACTGAGTAATTGCAGTCATTTCGGACACCGCACCGCAATAATCAATACTGAGCAGATTGGCATAGACCAGATTTTCATTTCTCACCTTAATAGGGGGATATGGCAATTCCACCATTACAGGTTTAATACCCGAAAACTCACAGCTACATGCCAGCGAATCCCTTTTTTCATCCATATTACATTTTTCTCCAACGCTCTTTTCTATGAGTATATTGAAATTTACACTTTCTATGACTGTTTTATTGAAATTTCCATTTCACATAAAATTGCGCAAATTGCAGAAAAAATCACTCCTTATTGCCCATCACGGGGCATCAAGCACCATATCCTTAGCTCCCGGTGTATTTAACGGCCCGCCAATTTCATTTAATACATGAGTAATGCCAGGATTTCCGGTAATCATAACGGCAATAACATGATGGATTTTGATATCCACTGCCTCCGGTGCTTCCATCGCGGAAAATATTTCGATTTCCGCATCCCGGTTATAGGAATAAATACCAATCCCAATCGCCGTATGGCTCTCTACACCATCCTCGACCTTATAGGAAGCAAACCCTGGAACCGTCCCGTTATGGCTCATAAATTCGGACTGTGCTGGCACATCATAAGGGATTTCACTCTGGTACATAACAACCTTTCCATTATTTCCGCGCCAGATTGTCTGGTACTGCCTGAAATGTTCCACCATCAGGGCGTAAATCGTCACATCATCCCCATTTACGATCAGTCCATTTTCCGCAGTGTTTACCGTCCAGCCAACCCCGTCACCATGGTCGGCACGCCACACCCAGAAATTATCCCCGATAATATGGTCACTATTTAATTCTGCACAGGCCTCTACACTTGTCGCTCCTTTCTGCGCACCTCCGACACGGAAAAAAAGGTCGGACAGAATGGTTGGCGGAAGGGATTTACCTAAACTTCCAGCATCCTCCCCATTTCCAACACAAAGCAATAACGGGGATTTCTCTGCCCCGGCATCAAAGAGCAGACCTGCCACAACCGTTCTCTCCGGCGCATTTATGCGTATACATATATTTCCTTTCACCGCGCGCAGCGTTGCCAAACCGCTTCCCAACACAATACTGCCCGCTTTCTCAACACAAAGTTCCTCATCCAACTCATAGATCCCCGGTGTAAAAAACAAATGCTTTCCTTCCTGCAAAGCAGCATTTAATGTCTGCGCATTATCGCGATCCGCCCTCGCAACATAAAATTCCGAAAGAGGGAAAAATTCCCCTTCCGGCAATCCCGTATCATCCTCCAAAACTTTCTCCCACGAAGTTCCGGCCGCATCCTTACAAAACGCCGGGAGGAACACGCCAAAGCCCTGTTCCTTATCATAAACCAAAAATGGTTTTTCCTGCATTTCTTCCACAGTTTCCACATTTGTGTACTGTTTCTTAGGCCATGTTGCGGTCGGGGTCTTCCCTTTTTGTATCCCCGCAAACACAATATTCCAATTGGAACCGCGCCAGCCATTCCAGTTACAGTTGCGCGAAAGCCACTGCTGCTGGCTGCCCGAATCCACCATCCCGCCAATCAGGGAATCCGCAAGGAAACCGCCACTTGCCCAGCCATTGTTATCATGCAGGTATAATAACCCTGTTATATGCATTCGGCGCATAAACGTTGCCTGGGAAACCGCCCACATCACAGTGGAATTTACGCGCAGGTTCTCCACGCCCCGCCAGAAATTACAGGTCGCATTATGGTTATCATTGCCGCCAAGCCACCTGGCATCACAGTTTAACGCCTTAATCTGTGTATCGTCCGGCAGATACCCAAGCCCGGAAACCTGCATATAGTAACCAACCCTAACAGAAATACTCTCATCATATTCACCCGGCAGAAAATAAACAGAATACCTTTCTTCCCCAAATTGATTTTTCTCCTGCTCACTCCATAAACGGTCTAATATCTCCTGTACCTGCAAGGCATCGTCCGCCGGAGAAAATATATAGACATTTTTCCCCAACATCTCAACATGAAAATCTTCCCCGCGCCCTATTTTCGCCAATACCGCCATCTGATCCTCCCCAGTTACGTTCCCATCCCCGTCCGCCATTACGGTCGGTTGTTCTTCCTGTTCTTTGTTC
>CAMWUU010000001.1 GCA_947177515.1 uncultured Lachnospiraceae bacterium | reverse complement strand
CGACAAAACAGGGAATTTACAATCTCGCAAATCGCACTGCGCAGACGGCATCCAATTTGAACCTCATGTTCAATAAAGTAAAACATCACTAAAATCAATTCGCCAATATCTTTTTGCAAAGCAGCAAGACAGGCAGTATGCAGCATCATACTTCATCTGCACCTGAAGCGGCCAGCCACAGGAAATCCATTTTAGTTCTATTCTAAGCGGTCATACTGACTATGAAATCATCCGATTTACCTGCCCATGCTGCATATCAGCAAATGCGGCCAACTATCCTGATTTAGGTTCCATCGCAGCAAGTCAGGTTATGCCTTTAGGGCGCGGCACCGGGTAAAAATCCTCAAACATTCCCCAGAATAATATCTTCGAGGGAATCATTGATATCCCAGATCGGGGTATAATCGACCTTTGTAGTAACCAAAAGCCCATCTAGGATAATCGACAATTCGTCACACTGCTTTGTCAGTTTCTTAATCAGCCCTTTGACATCCTTTCTGTCAAAATCGATCGTAACCACCTCGTCAATATCATAACAGTAGGATACCTGGTTCCCTTCCTGGTTAAACTTGTAATCCGTACCTCCCGACTTCTCTTCTTTGTCCTTCACCCCATCCATAAATTTTAATGTCGCAATAAATTCCTGCCGCTTTTTATTCATCGCGACCGTATGATCCATATCGATTTTTGTTGTCTTTTTAGCTTCGAGAATGGCAAGCGAAAGTTTTTCCTTTTCCTCTAACGCCCTCACTGTAAAATCCACTGCCTGCATTGGGGTGAAGGCAGGCGCGGAAACCAACTGCAAAACCCCGCTCACAATTCTTTTTTTCACCTCAATCACTTCATCCTGCGCATCCGGGTTTGCTTTTTTACGGTGATGTGTCTGCTTTACATTTGTAATAAATGTTTCAGACATCAAAAAAGTCTGCACCTCCGAAAGCAAGCGATCTAAAAAATTCTGATAGCGATATGCTTCCTTTAATATCATACTCCATTCCTCCCTGTTTGTATTTACTGCAAAAAAGTATAGCATAACCGTAACTTACTGTCAATATTTTTGTCGGAAATTGGCAGGTAAATCCCATTTTCCCTTACAGCATCCATGTAACCTTCTGATCCTTGTGCGTATAATTTTTCAATTTCTGTTTATAGGCGGACAACTTTCGTTTATAGCTTGCAGCCTGCGCTTCACTAATCTCTCCTGTTGCACTTAAATCATTTAAAGTCCGCTCAAATTCCTTAAAGTTTTCCTGCGCCGCATCTTTATAATTATTTGACATGTTCATTTCCAGTTCCTGCGCAATTTTCTCAAGCTGATTCACTTTTCCGACTTTTTTTAGGAAACCGAACATAAGACCCACCTTTCCCTTTCTTCTAACCACATCCATTTTATGTAATATCCTACCCACATTACATAAAATCTTTAAAACTCTTCCTAAATTATATATGAATACCAAATTTTTTTCAAGACTGCAACTCTTTTAAGTTTCCCCATTTTTAAAATTTGCACCTTCGAAGCCCGCATAAAATCAGTATTATTCATAAAAAGCACAATCACAACAATACCCATACGTCTGGTATTTAGCGGCTTTGCAGAAAGCAGACAGGAAAAATCGGAAACTCAAATACAACCCTTCCAAACATACCTGAAATAAAAAATATCCAGCAGGTATTTATAAGTGTCTGAAAACTGCTATTATACCAGCGTTGTATCACACCTTGTGGGGATTTATGCTGAATAGGGAAGCATAGTCGACTTCATTTAACCCCAAAAATGACTGTTGGTCATAATTAGTTGATAAGAGGATGATCTCCGTGTTTTTACTGTTTCCAGAGTTTTACTGTTTCACACAACATAATTTACTATTAATAATTTATCTCTTGATCTTTTCGGTAAGTATGATAAAATAATATGGGAATTTTTTAATTTAAGGAGGATTACGATGCCCGATAATCCAAGACTATTTGGAATTGTTCATTCCAATCGTGATTATTCATTAAAAGACACTTGGGGAAAGAATCAATTCAATTCATCATTTCCTGCTGCATTAGCCTGCTATCTTTACTCAAAAGGAATGAAAGCAGTTTACTGCACAGCAAATACTAATATGAATAAAAATATCATTAAAATTGGAATAGACGAACTGTTTGGGATAGATCCATTAGGAGATGATATTTATTTTTCTTTCGAAACACAATATACTCCATTTCAGAAATATGTTACTGGAAGTATCCCGAGAAACGATCTGGTAATCTTATCTAATGGCCAATGCCTTACATCACTAGAGATCAAACTGGTTGCATTACCTGACAATCCAACCTGTGAACTATCGGATGAGTTCTTTGGCTCAGAAATCGTAATCAGACCTGATACAATCATTTATCTTGCATGCAGTTTTATCCATGCACTTAATGATGATTTGGTTCTAATAAAAGAACTTCTTTGTGATGTATGTCATGATATTAATGACTGGAGCGAAATAAATTCTATTTTACCACATACATACGGAATTTATAACGCGATAAAAAGGATCGTTTGCGCAAGTTATCATAATCAAATACCCATAATTATGGAACCAATATGGAAAACAGAAGGGAAATCCCCCAAATTATCCGATCATTGTCTGGATGTTTTCGTATGGAGCAATTGTGGCATGTTATTACTATTTATGCCAAGTGAAAGTGACTTTATTACTGCCCCTAATGGAATAAAGCATCTTAAAAAGATAGGCAGACATGAAAGGACAATGATCTGGCTCTTTAAGATGCTTAAAGACTACGCTGAAAACGGGCATTTTGACGGAAGGCGTATTATTGATGAGTTATCGTACAATACAAAAAACGATAAAGCCTTTGCATCAAACGGGTTGCGGACACATCCTATTATGACTTGTCCCGAACTAACTAACCCAAGGATTACAAAACAGGAAATCAAGAATATCATTTTGGGAGGCGGACAAAATTTGTTAAGCCCTGAAAGACGTTTTGATGCTATTATTTATAACTCGCCTGATTTATTCGAGGAGGAAGTATGATTAATGTAGTTGACATATTTTGTGGGTGCGGCGGCTTATCATTAGGCTTTCACAAGGCAGGGTTTAATATGGTTAAGGCCTTTGATAATTGGGATAAGGCCGTTGAAATATATAACAATAATTTTGACCATAATGCAGAGTTAATTGATGCATACGATCTTACGCCGGAATACCTCAAAAGTTTTTCTCCAGATATTATTATAGGAGGACCACCATGTCAAGATTATTCTTCTGCCGGAAAACAAGACGAAACACAGGGACGTGCTAATCTAACACTTAGGTATACTGAACTGATTTGCTCCGTAAAGCCGGAATGGTTTGTTATGGAGAATGTGGACAGAATTTTGAAATCACAAACCCTGCCAAAGGCAATAGCTCTTTTCAGATCAGAAAAATATGGTTTATCGCAAGTGATTCTGGATGCTTCCCTTTGTGGTGTTCCCCAAAAAAGAAAACGATTTTTTTTAATTGGACATAAAGATGATAATGACGATTTTTTAACTTCTAGTTTATATGCCGATTTATCTTCAAAAAGTACAACAATTCGTGAATACCTCGGTGATGAATTCCATACCGAATTCTATTACCGTCATCCGAGATCATATACAAGAAGAGGTATTTTTAGTATTGACGAACCCAGCCCGACTGTACGAGGGGTTAACAGACCAATTCCCCCTTGCTATTCTATACATTCGGGGGATGCAACAAAAGATCTAAGCAAGGTTAGACCTCTTACTACCCTTGAAAGAGCCAGAATTCAAACATTTCCCAAATCATTTAAGTTTTCGGGAAATAAAACAGACTTAGAACAGATAATAGGGAATGCGGTTCCTGTAGAACTAGCTAGATATGTAGCACTACATTTAAAGGAGTACATAGAAAATCCTAACCGTGTACCTATGCAGCTACAACTCCATTTAGATTAATTACCCTACCCGGTTGGTGGGATCCCTATTTTAGAATCCCACCAACCCTGAAAACCAAACAATTCCCGCTGCCCCACTTTACGTCCATTTATGCAACGTACAGGCAGGCAGATATTATTTTCTAAAATAATTCACTGCATTATGATAGCAAATATCTTTAACAATCCCGCCAACAAATTCGACTTCGTTTGGATACTCTCCCTCCTCAATCAGTGTACCGAGCATATTACAAAGAATCCTGCGAAAATACTCGTGGCGTGTGTAGGAGAGGAAACTGCGGCTGTCGGTCAGCATCCCGACAAATTTACTGATTAATCCAACCTGCGATAAAGCCATTAGCTGGCGCTCCATCCCATCCTTCTGGTCGTTAAACCACCATGCCGAGCCAAACTGCATCTTACCGACAATCCCGCCCTGTTGGAAACAGTTTATCAATGTCGCCAAGACCTCGTTATCCCTCGGATTCAGGCAGTAAAGGATGGTTTTTGGCAGTTCATCCGTAGAATCAAGCATATCTAACAGCATGGAAAGTTTCTTTGCAAAAGTCTGATCCTCGATCGCATCAAATCCTGTATCAGATCCAAGCAGTCCCATATATCTTGCGGAATTATTGCGCAGCGCGCCGATATGATACTGCTGCACCCAGTGCAGGCGCGCGTACTGTCTGCCCAGATGTACAAGGATATATCCCTTATACTGCTCCACCTCCATACGGGTTAAATCGTCGCCCGCAAGTGCCTTTTTCACAATTTTATCCACCTGCTCCATAGTGGCAGGCATATACATTACAACATCGAGCGCATGATCGGAACATACGCAGCCTATGCTGTCAAAATATTCAATGCGCTTTGTCAGCGCCGCGCAAAGGCTTTCTATCCCGTCAATCCTTACATCCGCAGCATCCGCAAGCTTTGCAATATAAGGAACATAGGTTGGCAGCTCGATATTGATCGCTTTGTCCGGACGGAACGCTGGATCCACCTCAACCTCAAAGGATTTGTCCTCCCGCAGCAGTTTATGGAAATGCAGGTCATCAATCGGATCATCCGTCGTAAAAAGCTTTTTTACATTACTCATGGTAATTAATTTTCGCGCGGTAAGCGTTTCCAGCTTTTCATTCGCGCGTTTAAAAATCGATTCCGCCGTTTGGGGCGAAAGAATTTCATCGATGCCAAAATAGCGGCGCAGTTCTAAGTGTGTCCAGTGGAAAATCGGGTTGCCAATCGCATAAGGCATCACCTCGGCATACTTTAAAAATTTCTCATAGTCACTTTTATCCCCTGTGATATAACTTTCATCCACACCCATCTCGCGCATCAGTCGCCATTTATAATGGTCACCGCCAAGCCACGCCTCGGTGATGGAAGAAAATTTTTTATCATTGTAGATTTCCTCAATGCTCAAATGACAGTGGAAATCAAAAATCGGCATATCCTTTGCATAATTATCGTAAAGGGTCTGAGCCGTTTTGTTTTTAAGGACAAAATCCTTATCCATGAAATTTTTCATAACAATCCCCCTTTGCATCAATCGCTTCCCTGCGCTTTTTATATCTTATCATACCATTTGTTTTGTGCTGATAATTATCGCACCTCCAGCGCTTGTTCTGGCCTGCGCTGCCTGCCTCCATATCGGCCATAAAATAAGCTTCATATGGTGTTTTTGGTCTTTGACCACAGTATGGGCAGTCTGGGTCACCACATACCTCGTCAAGCCATTCATTGCATGAGGCACAACACCATGCATCATACTTGTCAATCTGATAGATGGCTTTCTCCCCACATTTGCTGCAAATGGAATCTGAATGCCAGCCAATCAATTTCCATTTAAATTGATTCCTGCGAAATCTTAAATAATTTTTCCTGCTTTTCATAAGACACCCTGCGCACTGCACGAACCAAACGTCCCTGTACCCTGCGTAATTGTTTTTCCAATCTCTTAATTCCTGCCGGCTTATTGATATTCTTATTAAGTTTTTCCAGATGTTCTTATAGGTTTTGCCTTTGGAAATAAGCACAAAGTTTTTAAGCCTAAATCAATCCCAATACTATCCTATCCCTGACCGGCAATTTAAACTTCCTCCTCCCCATTTAACACCGCGTTAAGGAAAGCAAAGAAATTTTCCGCAACTGGCTCCATTACCTCTTCCAATTCTTCCCTGCCCGTGTGATCCTCGTCAAAATCAAACATGACCTCGTGGTCAATCTGCACAATCGGACATTTTTCTTCTTCCGGCATATTGGCCAGATCCATACAGCGGATAAAATATCCCTTCGCATCCCATGCAAACGGCAGGTATCCATTTCTCACCAGCATGGGATTCCAAGCACCCAAAATCCCCTCAAACTTGTTTTCCACCGGGTTCCTGCCAACCCCATCAAAATAATGATAATAGGTAGTGAGAAATATTTTTAAAACCTGGGGGAGTTTTACACCGATTTCTTCCTCCAGGGCGGCAATTTCCTTATCGTCCACCTGCGCCTTAAGCAGCCTCCAGGTCACCCACTCCTCCTCATCCGGCACACATCCTTCCTCCCACATTGGTTCGTTGCCCTCGACAACTGGTATCTTCACTAAGACTTCATCCACATCTTTCATCTTTTCGTACAATGTTTCAAAAAATTTTTTTATCACTGACCTTATTTCTTGCGCGTCCATGTACCGCCTCCTTGTTTTATGCTGTTATCCGATTGCGACATCCTGCTACGCCTAAAGAAGTGGGGGACTTCTTACTAGAATAGGTTAAATTTCCCGCCATACAAAGCACAAACCAACACTTTTAAGCTAACTACAGGGTAACTCCCGTCTTAAAGATCGCAATATCCCTCGCGCCGGTACGTTCGTTTGCGGTCTGCTGCCCGTTCGCAGTCGCCACTACCAGTTCGATCAGTTCGTCAAGCTTCTCCTCAAAACTGCCGCCCTCTGCAATCCCGCCCGCATCAAAATCAATCCAATTTGCTTTGCGCCCTGCAAGTTCGGAATTGGTGGAAATCTTGATCGTTGGGACAAAACCCCCGAACGGCGTGCCGCGTCCCGTCGTAAACAAGACAATATGGCATCCTGCGCTTGCAAGATTAGTAACAGCAACCATATCATTGCCAGGTCCGTTTAACAGATTCAACCCGCGTGCTATAAGCGCATCGCCGTCAAAGAGCACATCGCAGACTTCGCCCGTGCCAGATTTCTGCGTACAGCCTAAGGACTTGTCTTCCAAGGTTGTAATCCCGCCCGCCTTGTTTCCTGGTGACGGATTTTCATAAACCGGCTGATCATGCTTTTGATAATATTCCTTAAACCCGTTGACCAGCCGCACAATCTTATCAAATGTAGCTTCATCCTTCGCGCGATCCATCAAAAGCTGTTCCGCGCCAAACATTTCCGGCACCTCCGTAAGCACCGTTGTGCCGCCAACTCCCGCAATATAGTCCGAAAAACGACCGACAAGCGGATTTGCTGTAATACCCGAAAGCCCGTCCGAACCGCCGCATTTTAAGCCAATTTTCAGACAGGAAATATCCTTCTGCACGCGCATATCATTCTTTGCAGCCGCATATAGTTCCTCCAAATATGCAACCCCTGTATCAATCTCGTTTTCAACTTCCTGTGCCACAAGAAAACGCGTCCGGCTTTTGTCATAATCTCCAAGCGTTTCCCGAAAAATATCCATGCGGTTATTCTCACAGCCAAGTCCTAACACCAGCACACCGCCGCAATTCGGATGTTTTGCCATCCTCTGAAGCGTCCGGCGAGTGCGTTCATGGTCTTCCCCGATCTGAGAACATCCATACGGATGTGTATAAGCAAAAACGCCATCAATACCGGGCAGTTCCCCATGTTTCTTTAAAAATTCGCAGGCAATCCGGCGCGCCTGTGCATTCACGCAGCCAACGGTCGGGATCACCCACAGCTCGTTTCGGATGCCTACCTCACCGGATTCCCGCTCATAGACGGAAACGGTGCGGCTTTGATATCTGCCTTGTTGTGCCGTTTCCTTTTTGTGATAGGAATATTCCAGTGTTCCTAAAAGACCGGTTTCCATGTTATGGCTGTGAACATGACAGCCCGCCGCAATATTTGTTGTTGCCCTGCCAATAACTTCACCATATTTTATTACCTGTTCGCCGCCCCTGATATCCCGAAGGGCAAATTTATGCCCCTTTTCAATATCCTCCAAAAGTACAATACCCTCCGCTTCCTCCCCCTTTTTTAGGGGGAGGAGCGCAACGGCAACAGAGTCTAAAGGCGATATAATAATTGTCTTTTTCATGCAGTTCCCCCATCTCCCAAAACAAAAGATCCATCAAAATCCAATATCTTTTCCGCCGGTAAAAATTCGGTTATTTATGAGTAAATTTTACTTGTAAATTTCACTCATAAATTTTTCCCATATACAGTATTTTTGCAAATGTTTTATAATCTGTTTTTTCCCAGTCAATCGTATCATCAAACCCCGAACAGTCATCGAGCCAACTAGCCATCTGCCCCAGATAATCTGTGATCGTAGTGTTTGCCCATTCTTCAGGATGTTCTTTTGCATCCATAGCTAACTGAACAATAAAATTTAAAAAATCATCCATATTAGCAATATTATTTATTTGTTTTACTATATTTTCCATAATAACTTTTAAATTTCTTAATTGGTTTAATTATGCACCAATCAGGAAATTCTTTCCAATTTTACAGAATACGATTTTCTACGAGGCAAGAAAGTCCCGCAGTGCAGCCCTCTCCCCGTTCTTTACAATATTCTCAATATATCCCGCAACAAGTTCTACATTGTCATCCACCGCAAGGCTCTGCTCCCAAAGCAGTTCATTCGCCAGCACACACTGCGCCATCGCCATATAATCCTCCCCAGACTCCCATAGTTTCTTCCAAAACTCCAGATATTCTGGGGCATCCGCGAGTGCGATCTCCTCCCCGTCGCGCTTTCCGCGATAAAATACAATCAGCGACGCGAGCGAAAACAGAATATGCTTTGGCGATCTGCCGAATTTTTCGCGGTAGTCGTTATAAGTCGGAAGCAGGCGCGTCTTGAACTTTGTTGTGGAATTTAAGGCAATGGACATTAACTCATGACGGATAAACGGATTCATAAAGCGCTCGATCACACTTGAGGCAAACGCATCCATCTGATCCTTTGGCAGGTCGATCGTCGGCTTGATTTCCTCATTTACCAGTTCCTGTATAAATTTTCCAATATCAGGATCTGTCACACTCTCGC
Source organism: uncultured Lachnospiraceae bacterium (assembly GCA_947177515.1). Classification (GTDB taxonomy): domain Bacteria; phylum Bacillota; class Clostridia; order Lachnospirales; family Lachnospiraceae; genus RGIG4057. Next base: position 37,131 of record CAMWUU010000001.1, on the reverse strand, counting down.
GCACCGTATCAATCCCGCACAGGTATGCGACTGGAACCATCGAGGTATGAGAACCATTTAGAATCTTAACTTTGCGCTGTTTGTACGGGGTAATATCCTCCGCGAAAATAACGTTTAAGCCCGATTTATCCGCCGGAAGCTTCCCCTGCACAAAGGCCTCCTTCTGCAATACCCATAGATGGAAAATCTCGCCCTTAACAATATTATTGTCCAAAAAGCCCGTTTCCTCGCAAATTTCTTTTGCGGTATCGCGCGGATAGCCGGGAACAATGCGGTCAACCAGTGTACTGGTAAAATGATTTGCCTCAGTCAGCCAGTTTATAAATCCCTGTTCCATATGATGGATTTCGGCAAGTTCTAAAAGAACCCTTTTTAGTTCGTCGCCGTTGTGGTCAATCAGCTCGCACGGAATAATCGCTAACCCCCTGTTCATATCCCCGTTAAAATGATTATACCTCGCCTTTAGCAGCGCCAGAAGTTTTCCTGGAAAACTTTTCGGGCAGACAGAAAAATCCGTGTCGGAAGGATCCAGTGCAATGCCCGCCTCGGTCGTATTTGAGATAATGATTTCCAAATCTTCGCTTTTTGCGTAGGAGAGATATTTTTCATACTGCTCGAACGGGTTAATAAAATCGCGCAGCACGTCGATAATACGGCGGCTCTGTACTTTCTCCCCCTGATCAATCCCCTCAAGACAAACCGTGTACAGACCGTCCTGCGCCTCTAGTTCTTTCACCCTGCCCACCGGCATCGGCTGCACCACCGCCACGTCGGAATCAATAACCCCTGCATCGTTTAAATTCTGCAAAATCCAGTCAACAAAGGCGCGCAGGAAATTTCCCTCGCCAAACTGAAGAATTTTGATCGGTCTTTCACCCGTTTTAAAATTAGTTCTGTTCAATTCTTTCATACTGCTCCCTCTTTCCTACCTATTGTAATTCTGTCTGCCATCCTGTCTTGATACATTTCGTTTCTAAAACAATCTTTCACCCTTAGACTTACTCCCTCAGCCGAATCCGCTTCTCCGTCTGCCCATCAAACAGATACACGCTCCCATATGGAATTGCAAATTCCAGATGGGAATCCATGGACGGCGTGTCGTGCGGATCTACTTTGAGAATAGATTTAACCCCTTGAATATCCACATAAACATTCGTATTGTCCCCTAAAAGTTCTGTCAATTCTACCTCACAAGAAAGCTGGTAAGCCTTATCTACATCCTCCCTGCCCATAAGCTTAATTGCTTCCGGACGAAATCCGAATGCAATCTCCTCCCCCTCGTATCGGTCAAGGATGTTTTTATCGGCAACCGCGCTTAAATCAAGGTTCGTAGCGCCAATACTTATTCTGCCGCCCATCAGTTTCCCATTAATAAAATTCATTGGCGGCTCCCCGATAAAGCCCGCGACAAACATATTGGCAGGGTTAAAATACAAATCATGTGGCGTTCCGACCTGCTGGATATAGCCTTCCTTCATAACAACAATCCGATCAGCCATTGTCATCGCCTCAGTCTGGTCGTGCGTCACATAGATCGTAGTTGCGCCCGTTTCCCGATGAATCTGCGTAATCTCCGAACGCATTGTCACCCTCTGCTTTGCGTCAAGGTTTGAGAGCGGCTCATCCATCAAAAAAATATTAACCTTGCGGATAATCGCGCGCCCCACCGCGACCCTCTGACGCTGCCCGCCGGAGAGGGCGCGCGGCTTTCTTTCCAGATAATCCGAAAGCCCCAATATTTTTGCAGTGTTTTGCACTTTCTTTTCAATCACATCCTCATCAACACCCTGAAGCATCAAACCGAATGCAAGATTATCGTAGACAGACATGTGCGGGTAGAGCGCATAACTCTGGAAAACCATGGCAATACCACGCTCCCGGGGACCTTTCTCGTTTGCACGTACTCCGTCAATAAAAAAATCGCCCTTGCTGATATTCTCCAGCCCCGCAATCATGCGCAGCGTTGTGGATTTACCGCAGCCGGACGAACCGACAAACACGATAAATTCACCCTTTTCAATTTCAAGATTGAAATCATGAACGGCATGAAAGCCGTTCGGATAAATCTTGTTAATTCCCCTCAATGTTAAATATGACATAATATTACTCCTATGGTTTTACTTCTTGTTGTCCGCGTTTCTGTTTTTTGCCCACATCCGCTATTACCATACTGTTATTCTTTTTCTTCTGCGGTGTTATCAAAAGATCTGGGAGTTTCACACCCAGTTTTACAGCCTTTGCCGGATATGTGCGATAGCGTCTGCAATATCCTCACCCACTGTCCCCTCAAATACAAGATTTGCATCTGGGCAAACTTTTTTTATCTCGGACAAAATCTTTGAATAATCAAAAATTCCCTTTCCGACCCCGCACTGCTTCAGCGAACCATCCTTTTCTATCACACAGTCCTTAATATGGAAAACGCAGATTCTATCCCCAAAAGTTTGCAGTCCCTCCGCAAGAATCTCGTACCGCTTCTCTATATTTGACGGTTTAAGATAATTAAACAAATCAAATATAATTTTAATATTGTCCCTGCCGGTTTCCCTGACTGCGCGGGCAAGGCGTTTCACATCATAGCAGACATGGCCAGCCGCGCCCTCCATACCAACATACGCTCCATAATCCTTCGCACAGTCGCATAGTTCTGCAAATATATTTACTGTCTTAACAAAGGCCTCCTCGGTATCATTCCCCGGATGATAAATCCATGGGTCGCCGTTTACGGAACCGGTTTCCGAACCAACCGTATCACAGCCAAAATCATGCGCGAGCCGCAGATAATCCCGGAATACCGCAGCGCCATTTTTGACCTTTTCTTCGTCCGGGTGAACAGGATTAAAATATGCCCCAATCAGTGGTATACTTTTTCCTGCCATAGCGAATGTTTCTGCAATTTCCCTAGCACGGCGTGCGTCCATTGCACCTGGTTTATAAGCCACTTCCGGCAGCACCTTGTAAGCAACAAGCTGCACGCCGTCAAGTCCCAGCTCGCAAAGCCTTTCTATTACCCTTTTTTCGCCTTTTACGCCCAGGTCATGGGCGCGGATAAACAGCCGCATCATTTCTTTTCCACCAAGTGAACAGCGAACCCGCTAAATTCCTCCGCCAAGTATACGAATGTCATCCTGCCATCCGCATCATATTTCGCTGTTTCCATATCAACCGCAATACCCATATGCGAAAGCTGGTAAACGGCACGGCGCACACTGTTTGTTGCCACCGCGATATGACCTTTCTGCCCTTTATAAGGCGTTTTCATGCACTCGACAAAACTTCCCGAAAACACACTGCTGTTGCCAATTTTCTGTTCCCAGCCAAATAACTTGGCAAAGCGTTCCGTAGTTGCCCTCGCTTCGTCCTCATTCTCACAGTTTATGCCGATATGCGCAATCGAAAAACCAAGCATTTTATTCACTGCTGTTCGGCAAAGAGCCGTAATCTCCTCCCATTTTCCTGCCTTTACAAGAGCATCCGGGACAATCCAACTGCCCCCACAGCAGACAATCTTTTTAAAGGAAAGATAATTATTAAGATTGTTCTCATTGATTCCGCCCGTTGGCATAAATTTCATGGAAGAATACGGAGCGGCGATTGCCTTGATATATGCAAGCCCTCCCGCTTGTTCCGCTGGGAAGAATTTTACAAAATCAAGTCCGAGTTCCATGGCCTGTTCAATCTGGCTGCCATTGGCAACCCCCGGAGTAAAAGGAACGCCCTTATCCAGACAGTGCTTTACTACAGCCGGATTTAACCCCGGCGCAACACAGAATTTCGCGCCTGCTGCTATTGCCTGGTCACACTGTTCCACGGTAAGAACCGTGCCAGCACCGACAAGCATATCCGGATACGCCTCCACCATCTGCGCGATCACCTTATCCGCACCTGCCGCACGGAATGTAACCTCGGCGCAGTGAATTCCGCCGTCATACAGAGCTTTTGCCAGATTTACCGCGTCATTGGTGTTCTCGAGTTTGATCACCGGGACAATGCCCGTGCACTCCATCTGCTCCAAAAATTTTTTGTTGTCCATTTTATTTGCCTCCTGAATCTTTTTTATTATAATCGGCAAAGATACCGCCGAAATTTACAGTTTATTTTTTTGCCACCCGTAGCAAATTTTATACTACACAGCTTTAGTACATTTAATTTTATGCAATGCAGCTTCAGCATGTTTAATTTAATGCAATGTAGCTTTAGCATATTTAATTTTATACAATGCAGCTTTAGTATGCTTAATTTCATGTAATGCGGCTTCTGCATGTAAAAAAAGTTAAAATATCCCCACCGCCCTCAGAACCGTGACATAAATAAAGATCGTCACTGTACTGACCAGGCTTGTCCACACAACTAACTGTCCCGCAAGTTCATCATCCGCATCCATCTCCTTTGCCATAATTGCGCTGGCCACTGCAACAGGGGTTGCAAATACCCCGATAAAGGTTGCAAAATGTTCCCCCAAAAAACCGGGGACAATCAAATCACGGATAAAATATGCAACAGAAAGACCAAGCACTGGTACGGCAACCGTGCGGATCAGTGTTCCGAAAATAATTTCCTTCCACAATCTTGACACTGCGGAAAATTCGAATTTTCCTCCCAGTACAATGAGTGCAAACGGTGTGCAGATTGATTTGACATTTTCAAGTGCTTTATACAAAAACGAAATATTATGCAGCCGAAACCCAATCCCCAAAAACACAAAAAATTCCCGTATGGCAAGTGTTGCAAGCCCCAGAAGTGTCGCGACAATCAGCGGGTTTTTTATAATACCGATCAGTATTTTTTTGATATTAATTTTCTCTTTTTGAGCAGTCACAGCGCTTCTTCCACTATCCTTATGGAACATGGTAAGCGTCACCACGCTTAGCACATTAAAAAGCGGGACACAAAACGCGGACATAATTCCCGCAGCAGCCGCGCCCTTTTCCCCAAACAAAGACGAGGCAAGCGGCAGCCCTATAATCGCATAATTCGAGCGGAACATAGCCTGAATCAGCACACCGCGCTTTGCGTTATCTTTTGTAAAAGCGCAGGTCAGGACAATGGCAAGAAAAAATATCACAAAAATCGCCGCAATGCCATATAACACAAATGTAAAATTAATTTCCTTTAAGCTTTCTATTCCATATACATTGTAATAAAGCAGAGCCGGAATCAATACCCGAAACGTAAACCTGTTTCCGGTATCAAGAAAACCCTGGGTCAGCATTCCTGCCCTCTTTAAAAAATACCCCAAAACAATCATTAGAATAATCGGAAAAATGGCATTCGCTGCAAAAATAAATGCGTCAATCATATTTCTTTCAACCCATCGAGATCAAAGTATTCCTTTAAATATCCCCCCGTTGCATTAACCATGCGACAAAAAAGTTCCCTCGCCTTATCAAGCGCAAGCCCTGCGCAAAGCGGCTGGTTTACAAAAGCCTCAAAAATCTTATGCATATCGCGGCGCTTTATTCCATAATATGTATTTTCAATATTCATTGCATTACGCAAAACCAAAGCACTTACATCCCCCGGCAACGATTTTGCGACAATCGGCTTTACACTATCAAGAGAAAATACACAGTTTGTTTCAACGACCGATCCGTATGGCATATCCGCCATCTGCCCGGTATTTACAATGTTCGCATTGGAAACCATCGGTGGAATCACGCCGAGCAACGCCTTCATCAACTCCACAATCTCCTCATCGCTGTGCTTTACTACAACTGGCTCCATTCCATCCGCAATGCGATGTGATCTCTTAATTTTATCGGTCTGATCCTGCTTTCGGTAATCCACACTTGTCAGATGGTACAGCCACTTTTCAGCCTCGCTCTCATTCTTTATATACCATGCCCCATCCATAAATTCAACCAGATGCCGATCTCCCGCTGCCGCAAGAACATGGAAGCGCCGGAACAAATCCATTTTTACCTTATTCCCATAGCGGAACGGATTGTCCAAAAAATCCTCCGGTGCCACGCCGGGATGCTCGCAGTATCCCTTCCCATAGTATCTTTCAATAAATTCAGGCAGTATGGCAAGCATATCAACACCGTTGTAATTCGCCTCGGTAATCCATGTAAAATGGTTGATTCCACAGGCATCAACGCGCATTTCCTGCCGCATTGGACGTGGAACATCCAATACTTCCTTTGCCACACAGCACAGAAATTCCTGCGCATGGAAAACCTCATGGCAGCAACCGAACGCCTTGATTCCCGGAAAAATATCAAACAGGGTTTTCGTGCAGGCGGTCATTGGATTCGTAAGATTGATCACCCACGCGTTTGGGCAGTGTTCTTTTATTGCGCGGGCAAATCCCTCATAAATCGGCACGGTGCGCATCGCGCGCAAAACGCCGCCCGGTCCCACGGTATCGCCAACGGACTGGTAAATACCATATTCCTCCGGAAGGTGAACGTCACTTGCCATCTCGTCAAAGGTGCCCGGAAGAATGGAGCAGGCTACAAAATCAGCCCCACTTAGCGCATCGCCAAGCTTCTCATAAACCTGGTAATCCCATTTGGAAACCGCCTTTTGCGATTCATTGATCCGCATACCAATCCGCCTATTTAACTCAGCCGCAGGCAAATCAATATCATAAAGTGCAATCTCCCCGCAAATCCCTTCCGAAAGTGCCAGGTCGGTCATGAACACCCTCGCCCACGCCTTTGAACCGCCGCCAATATAGGCAATTTTTATATTCTTCACGGTAAATCAATCCCCCTTTTTATTCCACAGTGTTATTGATGTATATCTGTGTAAATATAAGTGCATATGATTTCTCCTAAACAAAATACCCTTTTCTGCCCACTTCTTTCGCGGGATTCAAACCGCCCATACTCTTATTGCGCATTTCGTTTCACTTCCATATAACATAACACAAAAGGGGCGACTCCCTTCGCATCATTCTCCACAACCGGCTCAGAAATATAGTACTCAAAACTCCCATCACGCCGACGGTTATCCTGCGGGCCAAGTCCCGCCACCAGACAGATCCCTCCTAGATTCAGTTCCCCGTCCGCGCTGATTTTTAGATATTTCTCACAGATCCCGTCAAACGCTTTTTTGCCCGCCACAGCATATTGTTGCCCGATTACTCCAAGCCGTGCACCTTTTATCATCGCGTAGGCAATCATGCTGCTCCCGCTGGTTTCAAGGTAATTTCCCTCCTGCCCTTTCCTGTCAACTACCTGATAAAACATCCCCGTTTCTGCGTCCGCGTACTGTAATATTCCTTCCATTGCCTCAGAAAAAATTTCACAAAGTTCCTTCCTTGTATTTTCATCGTCCATCAGTTCAATGATATCAACCAGGGCAACACAAAACCAGCCGATCGCCCTCAGCCAGAAATTTTTTGAACAGCCAGTTTCCTTATCTGCCCAGAAGATGGATTTTGAACAGTCCATCCCATGATAATACAGCTTCTTCTCTTCATTAAACATATATTTCCGAACATTCTTAAATTGGGCAAGTGTGTCCGAATAGTCCCCCCCGCCAAATTCCTTCTGGAATCGCACATAAAATACTTGTGCCATATACAGTCCATCAAGCCAGATCTGATTCGGATATATTTGCTTGTGCCAAAAATTTCCAGTATTAGTTCTTGGCTGCTTATCCAATTGTCCACGGAGCAAAAAAATTGCCTTTTTATACTTTTCTTTTCCTGTCTTTTTATATAAGTCGAACAGCACCCTGCCTTCGTTGATATCATCGAGATTGTATTTTTCCTGCACATAACCGCGGATGGTGCCGTCCTCTGCAACATAGTAATCGATAAATTTTTCCGCAAAATCAACGTACCTTTCTTCGCCCGTAATTTCGCCCGCACATAATAGTGCGGTAATCATACAGCCATCAATATAGTTCCAGTGCGGCGCTTTGCCCCCGCGGATACTCTCGATATTCCAGTGCGGCATATCGGGTGTAGAACCCTGTAAAAGCCGTTCGACATAATGATCTATTTTTGTATAATTATCGTTTTGGGCACACATTGTTCCCTTCCCTCCATCTCATTCTAATCCCCGTACCTATTGATACCCGCACATATCGCAGGCCTGTATAAGACACTTAAATGTGCTTTTCCTTCAAACCTTTCTGACCTTTCAGACCTCCAAAAGCGTCCCAACATGGTTTGTGATCAGCGCATCCCCATCATTCCCGGAAATATCAACATTCCTTACGGTAAGCTTCCTTACATTGTCAAAATACATCCCCGCGCGGCACATCTTTTCCGCGTGGTTGCGCATCGCCGGTACACCCGGCGCTGCATCCGGGGCATAGGTAAAACGGATATTTTCCACTGTGATCTCGTCAATCGGCTGCTCTGGCAAACCGTCGCAGTAACATGCGGCGACATGGCAGTTCTCACAAACCATATTGCGGAACGTAAATTTTCCAAGATACGGCGTGCGCTCATCCACTGGAAGTTCCTCCCGCGACCAGACATATTCGCTGAAGCGATCCGGGTCACAACAATTATACCACATATTAATGACAATCGGTGTCAAAACGCGATCCATCTTTATATTTTCAAATACTATCCCGTCAATCACCGCGTCCTTCCCTCTCCCACGCCGCGTCTTGATGCGCAGACCCCGATCGGTATGACTGAAAATGCAGCGGTTCACGGTTAGATTTTTTACACCCCCCGCCATCTCGCTGCCAAGTGTCACCGCGCCGTGGCCAAACTGCATGATACAGTTGCGGATTGTGTGATGGTTTGCGGGTGTCCTATATTTTTTTCCAATTTCAATTTTCCCGGATTTAATCGCAATACAATCGTCGCCCACGCTGAACCGACATCCGATAATATTCACATGGTCACAGGCTTCCGGGTCCAGTGCATCCGTATTGGGACTATCTTTTGGCGCATTGACCGCCAGATCAAAAAAATTCAAGTTTTTGGAAAAATATGGGTGAAGTTGCCAGGATGCCGCATTTTGCGCTGTAATTCCATGAATCGTGATATCCTTGCAGCGGTTGAAAAATATCAATCGCGGCCTGCCCGTTGTCCGCTCCTTCACATTTACCCACCAGTCGGAATTCTGCGCATTCCCATCCACAGTACCCCTGCCGACAATCTGGATATCCTCTGCATATTCCGCAAACAAAAGTGCCTGGTGCATCGCCACGGCATTGCCCTCCCAGGTTCCCACAACCAATGCTTCGCCAGTTTCCATATCGGTAACTTCCCCCGGGATTACCGGATAACATTTTGTATCCGTTTCGCCAAGCAACACCGCATTTTCAGAAAGTTCAAGTGTGATATGGCTTTTTAAATTGATCGGTGAAACGCGGTACGTGCCATCCGGAAAAAACAATCTTCCGCCAGACGGCAAACAATGGATTGCTGTCTGGATGCTTACTGTATCGTCACAGATTCCATCACCCACTGCGCCAAACTCCCTGACATTCACAGCGCAGCTTTCTGCCGCCGTCCGAAATTTTACCGGCTCTTCCCCCGTTACTTCCAACAAATATTCCCTGTCCGGCTTTAGCGAAAACAGAGAAAAAACATTGGTCTTCGTGGTAAAAAGCCTTGCCCCGTCAAGCAGGACATCATATTCTTCTTCACTGTAATAAGGGGAGGTATTTTCCCGTTCAAAGCACGCGGAAACCGACCCGATATATAATTGATTGAGCATCAAAATCCTCCTTTTTTATACCTTCACGTTTTCACATAGATAAATTCTATCCCTATTTATAGCTATTATCGCTGACCTGACTGTGATATTACATCAATTAGGAGTTTGAAAGTGTTCTTTTCAAGTTTGAATTTGCTTTATTAGTTTAACAGTATATTTCTAATAAATTTTGAATACTTCTCCTTAGAATTTAAAAGTATATTTTCAAATTTAAAATACTTTTTTCATCTCGAAATGCCTTGATTTAATCTTCAAATGCTTTTTACAATATTTGAAATGCCCTTTTTCAAATTCATCCCCCTTAACCGTTTTTCTTTACCTTTGCATCCGCATCCTTTATAATCTTTACCATCATGTTTTTTATTGTGACAAACAGCATATCTGTACCCATATAGAAAATCCCAAACAAAAGCGGCTCCACTCCGACAGCAACCGTTTCCGCCCCGCTCACGTCGCCGACTAGGAGCGTATTGATTACAACATATATCTGGATAACACAATACAACAGCACTCCCGCATAAATCACATTGAGAAAAATCGTCCAGAATTTACGAAACGGAATCATCATCCATTTATCGTAAGCGCCCTTTTCCGGCTCAAACGAATGCAGAAGATGATTTACCATCAAATCCGTGGACACCCCGAGCGCAATCGCCAACACCACCATCAAATCAAGACCCGCAAGATATAACCCCATTCCCCAGAGGAAAAAGTAGCAGATCGCACCGCTGAACCAAAATTTAATAAACAGAATTTTTATCCATGAAGGAATATGGAATTTACCTTTTGAGGTATACTTTCGAATTTCTTTCTCGGAAACTTCCGGCGCAGACTTTGCGTTGACAAGCCGTTCCACCGCATCCACCTTAAGATCATAATAATTCTGTGCCGCCGGTTTTTCTTTTGGCTTATTTTTTATTTTCTTTGCCATATTCTTACCTATCCACCCAAACTAGCCTGTATTTGACAGAAAGCAGCATAAAGCCTTTTAAAAGACTGCGCTGCTTTCCCCATCTAATCTTCTCCTGAAATATCAATAATATCCATCTCTCCGTTGCCCTCCACCTCAATCGAAGTATTGATCTTCTTTAAGAGTTTCGCATAAACAGGCAGCGTGAGAAGCAGCACGGCACAGATAACAATGCACACAATATGTATCGTCGCAATATTCTTTGCCGTCGTAATATATGTGGTATCCACTGTAACCACAATCGGATTTTCCGCCCGGTTTAAAGCGCGGGTAATCCTTCCGATATAGACACTGTCCGCAAATATCATAATGGCGAACATCGCATACAGCAGCCCAAGCATCACTTTCTGCGGCTTTTGCCGCTTTGGGAAAGCCCTCATAAAGCAGATAAAGGCAAGGATGGAAAACAACATCGCCGCAAATTCGCATTGTCCCATATTCGGTGAATTTATCCTTGCCGTAGTATTCGCGATGGATGTAAGGTTCAGCGAATAAATAAGGAACGCTGCCACAAGCGCCACAAGTGAAATATTCTGCGGGCTGCGTTTCAGGGAAACGAAAAACTTGCGGACAAATTCTTTTATTCCCCTCCCCAACTTGCGGTTAAATTCTTTTATTCCCCTCCGCCTTTTCGGGGATGCCGTTTTTTGTTTCATTTTCCCCGCCTCCTTATTCTAACCGAATTGCATCGGTGGTTTCCTTGTCAAAGAAATGCCTTCTATTAAAAGAGATTTTTATCTGCGCACCCGCTTTATAATCGAACCAGCCGCGGAACTTACAGGTAATCTTATGCTTTTTCATTGTGCCGTTTACTAAAGTCGCCTGACCAAGGTTCTGGTTCGAAAATACAGTAAGACCAATCTCCCCGCCCTCAACAATATCCTCCGGGCGCACGCCGAGCGTCACAGGCTTTCCCTCATAACGCACAAGTGCCTTTTTTTCCTGTGGTGTAAGTTCAAAACTAAAATCCTCGCACACCGCCCTGCCTTCCTTGATTGTAATATCAAAAAAGTTCATCGGCGGAAGTCCAATAAAACCAGCGACAAAAAGATTGGCTGGATTATCGTAAAGTTCAAGTGGGGTCCCAATCTGCTGTACATGTCCCATCGACATACAGACAATCCGATCCGCAAGCGTAAGTGCCTCCGTCTGGTCGTGTGTCACATAGAGCATCGTCGCCTTTAAGCGCTTGTGCAATAACAAAATCTCGCGTCTAGTGGAACCACGCAGCTTCGCGTCAAGGTTGGAGAGCGGCTCGTCAAAGAGAAATATCTTTGGAGTACGCACAATCGCGCGTCCCATCGCAACCCTCTGGCGCTGGCCGCCGGAAAGCTGATTCGGCTTTTTATTGAGCTGGTCAGTCAGTCCTAAAATCTCGGCTGCCGCCAAAACCTTCTGGTGAATCTCATTTTTGTTTTCTTTGCGCAACATCAGGGAAAATGCCATATTCTCATAGATTGTCATATGCCCATAAAGCGCATAATTCTGAAAAACCATCGCAATATCGCGATCCTTGGGCGGCATGGAAGTTACATCCCTGTCGTCAATGATAAGTTTGCCCGCGGAGATATCCTCTAAACCCGCCACCATACGCAGCGTCGTCGACTTGCCACACCCGGAAGGCCCGACTAAGACAATCAGTTCACCATCTTTTACATCGAGGTTAAAATCATATACCGCCTGCACCTTATTATCGTATATTTTTTCAAGATGCTGTAATTTTAAATTACTCATGATCTGCTCCCCTTACTTTTCTCAAGCTCTGCCTGGTAGGCTACAAGCGTGCGGGTTTTTATAAACGCGATCGCCCCCGCCGTAATACAGAGCGCGGCGGACACAACCAGATAAACACAAACGCGCGCAAACTTCCCGTTTTCCATAACTACCTGTTCCACGCCGCCGATCGTGATGGTGTCCGTCTTTGCCCGAAGCGGCAAAATGAAGATGCGGATTATCTGCCCCGCTCCCAGAACCATCAGTAAAAACGAATAAACAAGCTTATAACTTTTTACTCCCTCCGAGGAAAGGAATGCAAAAAGCATAAAAAGCAGATTGTAGACAACGGAAATCCCGATAATCAGTTTATAATAGTACGAGCCAACATCGGATTTATATATACTGACAAAGTAAAGCGCGTTGAAGACGATCGCGAGCAGCGTTAAATTTGAGGAAAGCTTATTTTTCGTATAGCGCAGGCGATCCTTTTTCATGAGGGCATCGCTGTTTTGGTTCATGCTCCCACTTCCTTTCTGCTTCCAATAAGACGCTTCTCTTCTTTCATCATGATTTGTTTCAATATCAAATTTCCAACCAGCAGTACTGTTACGACCAGAAGAATCCCGAATACAACATAACTGGCATCAAACCAGAATGTGGATTCTGTATAATAAGTATTCCACAGTTCCGAATGAGCCTTTAACTGTTCAAAATCAATCTGTTTATACTGTACCCGGTAGGCGGCGATCCTTGTGAGCGCCCATACAGATATCACAACATTGCATACCGTGGAAAGTCCCACCGCAATATAATTCCCAATATAATATTTCCTGCGCGTATGCGTATTCGTCAAAAACAATACCAGTGTAACCAGGATCAAACCAATAGATGCTTTTGTCAGGTCATTGTTAAACTGCTGCATATCATAATAAATAATCGATCCCGTTACTGATGTCTGTGTATAATCTTCCGGATCCATCATGGTGGAATACAGGCTGTCATATAGATCAGTCATCAGCCCCAGGGAATAAACAAATATAATGGCGGCAGCGAAAAGCATTACCATACATATGATTCGCTGAAAAATCAGTTGCTTCTTATACATAAAGTTCCTCCTTTTATGTCCGAGGGGAAGATACCCTCCCCTCTTAACATAATGCGGAATTGTACAATACCGCCCGAAACCGCCCTACAGCGGTTTCACACGGCACTGCAGTCTTTTTTAACCTTTGGAAGCACTATAAAGCCTCCAGTGGATGCACAGACAATCAAATAAATCAGTTGTTAACCTCGTTGTAATAATCTACAAGCTTCGTCCATGCCCCACCCTTTAATGTCAGATACTGTTTTCCACTCCATGCATTGATAACCGTGTCAACGGTTTCTGCCGCGGAGGATGTTCCCTCCCCAGTATAGCCGCCGCAGATAATATCAACAAAGAGGTTCTGTCCATCCTTATTCTGGCCAAACCTACCCTTAGAACCAAGTTCCGTAAAGCCGGAAATCAGGTCATTCTCCACCTTGGTATTTGGCAGGACGGTAGGAACAGAGGTGTACCAGGAATTCTCGGTAAGCGCCAGTTCCGGATGCTTGATCGTGCCAAAGCCGATTGCATTGGAAATATAGCCTGCACCCTCTCTTCCTACTTCATGGGTGCACTGATATTCAAACGCCTGACTCTTAACAAAACTTAATGTGGAACCTAAGTATTTACGTGCATAATTCGTATAGTTACCAGAAGCCTTCTCCCAGAGTTCTGCATAAGTCGCATCGGAAATCACCGGCATATCTTCGCCGTTGAACTTAAAGGTTTCACCCTGCTTGATAAAAGCATCCGGACCATAGGACATAAGAATCTGTCCCTCTGGGCTGTAAGCGTAGTCAATCAGCTTTAACGCCGCATTCAGCTTGTTTGTATCCGAGCCGACACCCTTTACCGAAATACCCCAGCCATCCGTTTTAACGGAGCGCCAAGACTCGGTAAAGCGCATATAAACGCCTTCCTCATTCGTTCCGTCATACCAGCGGGCAACCGGAACCATCGCCGCCATATACTTTTCGCCTTCCTGGAGCTTCGTCGCATTCAAAACCGTCTGTGTCTGGTTGTAATCGTAATGCATAAAACCATTGTCATTCTCTAAATAGGTACTCGAACTCTCCTCCGAACTGTCAAGGTATGCTTTGGATATCAGCCCTTCCTTTGCCATCGCGTTCATTCTTTCAAGCGCAACATAAGTATCCATCTCCTGGCGGGCATCATGCAACTGTCCGTCGGTTCCCACATAGAGGTAATCCTGTCTGGACTCAAGACCCCGCACCCCAAAGAGAGAACCTGCAAAACGGAATACATCCACCCTGCGCTGATTGTTGTTGTCCTCACGGGAGAAAAGCCCCTGTACGGAATCCGTACCGTTTAAAGTCTGGGCGTTCGCTACCACGCAGCGAAGCAGGGCAACCAATTCATCCGCATCCCACGCCGCATTCTGACCAACAAAAAGATCGGAACGAGTCGTGCCATAATAGCCATTGTATGCTTTGTCAATATACTCACGCAGCATATTGACTGCGTCAACACCACTCATAGAACCTTTTGCGTTCATATTTGCAATAATATTGCCCGCTGCATCATAGTCCTTTGTTACCTTCTCCGTGCCGGACGCGTCTTTCTTTACCACATCAATCTCAACCTTGCCTGAAGTCGGCATATAAGGCTCATAAACTGGCGCTGCGGTCGTACCGCTGCTTGCTGCACTAAATGTTCCCTCACCGTCAAGAAGCTTCTGAACCCAGTCAACACGCATCAGCGGCATACGCTCGATATCGTTTACACCGTCGAAGTAAGGCGAAAAATAAATCGCGCCCTTCTTATCACCAGTAGTAGAACCCGTTATGGACAGGCGCACAATCGGGTTTTTCTCAAGATAAGCCTTGAAATTCGGCATGGAATCCAGATATTCCGCCAAGTTTACGAACAGTCCGGCTGTACCATTCTCCGTAAGGAGTGTCGCCGTGCCGCTGACCATATCCACCTGGTCAAGCTGCTCCTGCCAGTACTCGAATTCCTTTGTGGAATTATTGCCCTGGTATTTGTCTTCAAACTTGATTCCAAGTTTTTCCTCAACCGTTACCCAGGTTGGCTTCAAATCGCCGGAATTGTAGGTCTTGCCGTCCGCCAGTGTAATGCCTTCGCCAGCAACCTCGGCAGAAAAACTAAGACCAGTATCCTTGCTGTTGTAGCCCGTTGCCATGCGAAGTATGGTTCCGGAAGCATATTCCAGTTCACCTGCCGCTGTACCCGGTTCCTCATTGCCCCCCGTAGTCGGTGCCGGCGTGTCATCACCCTGCGTCCCACTTGTCGGCGCAGGTGTGTCCGTTGCCGTATTTCCCCCAGATGTTCCCGGTGTCGGTGTCGGCGTTTCGTTCTCCTTGTCACCACATCCTGCAAAGGATGTGAAAGCAAGCGTGAACGCCATCAGCGAAGCCGCAATCTTCTTCTTTCTCATGTTCTCCTCCTTTTTGATTCTAAAAATATTGTCCCTCTATATCAACCGCAGAAACGGTTAATATCAATAAACTTGATTTATTCTTTTACCCCGCCGACATTCACACCCTTAGCAAAATACTTCTGAATAAAAGGATAAATAATCAGGATCGGCACAATCGAGCACACAATAAGTGCGTAAATCACCGAGTCCGAGGCAAACGCCTCATTCCAGCCCGCCATTGCCTCCGGGTCTGTGTACTCTTCCAGGCGCAAACGGATAAATACCTGTAACGGATGCTCATTCGAATTCGAAATCATCTGTCTTGCCCAGAAATAACCGTTCCAGCGTGATATCCCAAAAAACAATGCCACCGTCGCAATAATGGATTTGCTCATCGGAATATAGACACGCCACAGTACCTGCATCTCCGTCGCACCATCCACAATCGCTGCCTCCTCAATCTCGGAAGGCACACCCTCAAAGGAATTGCGCAACAGAATAATATTCATTGCCGCCATACCCATCGCGATCACGACCAGCCATTTATCATCCATAATCCCGAACGAATTAAATACGCGCTTGGTATCCAAATAATTCAGATATTGTGGAACCAGACCCGCGCTGAACCACATCGTAAATACCAGGAAGAAATTAAATCCCTTGCGGAACATCAGGCGTTTTTTCGAGAGCGCATACGCACCAAAAATAGAAACTCCAAGTGACCATAGTGTTCCATAAAAAGTAAGGAAAAGCGTGTTGGTATAGGCATTCCAAAACATATTATTATTAAACATTCTGGAAAACGCATCAAACTGGATATCCTTCGGGAGTAAAACCAGCTCGTTGTACTCCACTGCATGTTTGCCGCTGATCGCTGCGGAAATCGTATAGATAAACGGATACAGACAGCAGAGCGCAAAAACCGTAAGCAGTGTATAACTGATAATCTTAAATATAAGTTCTGAAATTTCGAGTCTTCTTTTCATGGCAAACCCCTTTAATAGAGTGATACATCGGATGCCTTGCGCGCAATTGTGTTTGCACCGATTACCAACAGCATCCCGATCACATTGTTCATCATCTCCGCGGCGGATGCAATCCCCTTCATTGTCCCGGTAATCCCGTAACGGTTGGCAAAGGTCGAAACAACATCTGCAGTCACATAAGTATTCGGATTATACAAAAGCAAAACCTTCTCATATCCGACATTGAGCAGCGAACCAATCCTTGTGATCAGCATAATAACAATTGTCGAGAGAATACTCGGCAGGACAACATACTTCATCTGTGCCAGCTTTCCCGCCCCGTCAATCTGGGCGGCCTCGTAGCTTGTCGGGGAAATGGCGATGATCGCGGCAAAAAACACAATACTGTCATACCCCGCGCTCTCCCAGATTCCGCTGATCTGGTATATCGCCCTAAAAAACGTCGGATTGTTCATCAGGCCTGCGCGTGCCGTTTCCTCCGTAATCAGGCCAAGATTTACCAAAAACTGGGATAAAACACCCATTTCCGAGGTAAGTGAGCCTTGCTTTACCAACATCATAACTAGGGAGGTCATAACGACCGTGGACATAAATTTCGGCAGATATGTAACAACCTGATAAACACTGCGGGCAATATTCG
Organism: uncultured Lachnospiraceae bacterium; assembly: GCA_947177515.1. Lineage (GTDB taxonomy): Bacteria > Bacillota > Clostridia > Lachnospirales > Lachnospiraceae > RGIG4057. The sequence goes on along the minus strand of CAMWUU010000001.1, from coordinate 19,696 downwards.
AACGGATCTCATTAAAGAACAATGCGATAATGATCGGCATTGGGAAACCAAAGCAAAGCCCGTAAAAACTTAGCAGAAAGGTATTTCGAAAAGCCCGCCAGAACTCGGTGGTCAGACTTCCGGTACCCACGAGTAACTGCCTGAAATACGAAAACCCTGAGTAGGACTGTTCCGCGACCGACTTCACGTCGTCGCTCACCTTAAAACAACCAAGAAGCTCATACATTGGAAGATAGCGCCAAAGCAAAAATACCAGCAGCATTGGGACGAGCATAAGGTAGAGCCGCCAGTCCTTTAATACCGCCCTAAATACATTCAGCCAGTGGTGCTTTTCCACGTCGTCACGCACCACCTGCTCGGGATTCTCGACGTAAGTGCCGCTCTCCTCATCGAAAATCAGATAGTCGGTAACATTCAGTTGCATTTTAAAAAACCTCCTATTCATATTTTATGATATCTGCCTCAATCATAATAGCTCTTATTTCTTTCCCTGGCTCTCTCATCCTCTGTGCGGATAAGATATTCCCTCTGATCTTCAAACAGCCCATCCACCCGGCGCGAAATCAGTACCACAACCACCGCAAATAACAGCGAGAGCGAATCCGTTGTGAAAAATATAACCACAGAATCAAAACTTCCCCCGAAAAAAAGCCCCAATATCCACCTGCCAACCTGCGCGCTGGCATAGGCCACTGCCACAAACACCACAGTAAAGGCTGCATTTTCCCTTACTTTTTCCTTCCCGCCTACTTTAAACAAAAACAAAGCCAAAAGCGCCAGACAGTTACCCACGCAGTACATCACAAACTGCGCTGCACTGGCTCCTGTCGCAATACAAAAGGCCATCCCCCCCACCGCCGCATTAAGCGCCGCAAAACTCCCCCAGCGCATCATTACAATGCAGACCACCGCGATGGTGGGCGAGAGCGTATATAATTCACCGGGAAACCATTTGATTGCCGCCGTCGCCGTTATCATCTCAGATACAAACAGAAGCACTGCCATGATGCCAAGGTCGATTGCCCTGTATTGCTTAAAACTTATCCTGTTCATGTAAAACACCTGTTTCTTTCCGTCAAACCGGACAGACCCAGTGGAAGTGCTGATTATGCCTTTCGCTGTCGTTTCTCCGGCAAAAATTACAAACTAATATGTTAAAAATTCATTTTTTTGTGCGATACTTACAAAATATTCTACCATAATTTCCATTAAGTTGCAAGCACATTACAAAATATTTTGTAAGCATTTCTAACTCTGCAATGAATATCTAAAAAACAATCTGTTAAGACCTGATGAAATAAAGTATATCTGGAACGCTTTTCAGACATACTTCGGATTTTTTAAGAAATACCATTTTGATACCCGCTTTAGTACTGGAACATATTCAAACACTGTCTTCCTGCAGATATAAGCCCCGCTCAATGGGCAGTTTATGCCGAATCAGGAACGCGCAGCAGACCCGCTTTCGGAATGGGATATAAAATATCAGGCAAATTTTATAGGAAATGACAAATAAATTTGCCGTTTCCTATACGTTTTAATCTTGAAAAAGATTGTAACTGTGTTTATAATCAATATAAAAACATATCCGTTTGCGTTTGCCGTCAAAACTCCCCAGACACTTATATTTCCGAAAACAAATGCTTCTATAAGCAGGATACCCGCGGTAAAACAGCATCGGGAAAGGACAATATTTTATGGAAACAATACATGCAACACCCAGTGATTCCCTGCAAAACATTTTGGCTGCCGCAAAACCTGGCACAAAAATCTTCCTTGCCGAAGGCATTTACCGGGAGAAAGTCCAAATTTCAACTCCGGATATTGAACTGATTGGTGCAGGTGCGGATAGTACGATAATAGTCTATAACGATTTCGCCAAAAAACTTGACCAGCACTGTGTGGAATACAATACTTTCCGCACCTGGACAATGGCAGTGACGGCTCCCCATGTACGTTTAAAAAATATTACCGTGGAAAATGATGCGCATTCCCCGAAAACAAAAGGCCAGGAAGTCGCATTAACGGTTTATGCTAATGATTTCTCCGCAGAACATTGCCGTTTCCTCTCCACACAGGATACGGTTTTTTTAGGACCGCTCCCGGATGACCTAATTGAGCGCTATAATGGATTCCTAAAGGATGAACTGCGCGCAGAGGGTGCTGAAAAACAGTATTTTGCTAACTGCCTCCTTGCAGGCACAGTTGATTTTATCTTCGGCTGCGGGGATGCACTTTTTCAAAACTGCGAGATCCGATCCCTCTACGAAGAGCGGGGATATGGCTATGTCGCTGCTCCCGCACATGCCCTTTCCCAGCAAATTGGTTTTGTCTTTCAAGACTGCCGTTTTACATGCGACCAAAATGTCCCTGACGAATCCGTTTTTCTGGCACGCCCCTGGCGTGATTTCGGGAAGGCATCTTTTGTTAATTGCATATACGGCCCACATATTGCGAAAACGGGTTTTGATAAATGGAACGATACGGCGCGCGATAAGACGGCACGTTTTTCTGAATTTCCAAAAAACGAGGGCAGAGTTTCCTGGAGCGCACTTCTTTCTGAACAGGAAAAAGAAAAACTTATCGGTTATTTCCGGTAAAAAAGCAGAACAAAGCAATATGGCAGGGGAAGCATATTTGCCTCCCCTGCCATATCATAAACCTATACCCCTGCATTTTACAGACCAGCCTGAATGCACCAATAAGGAATCCTTTTTCGAACTTTACTTCCTGCACCCATCCCTTAGAATTGATCCATCCAGTCATGCATTACCTTTGTCACAGCTTCCTCTGCCACACCACTCTTCTCATCAAGTGACCCATTAAAATCAACCCATATAGAATACACTATATTGTCTTCCAGTATAAAGCCCTCCATTTGGCAGCAAATATCGGACTGGTAATCTGAATCCGAAACCATCAGCAAACCCGTTTTTCCGTTTTTTGTGATATATTCTTTTCCCTGTATACTTGCTCTGTCCTCAAACGGCATTTTAACGCTTCTGATCTCTGAACTCCAATTTTCTGTAAAAATCTCAACATTTGTCTGCACCTGTATCTTCTCCCCCACCTTATAAGAATTGCTATACCGCACTTGAATCAGATTTCCTTCCTTATCCCCGTATGCTACCAACTGACTATGCCAGTTCTTCCAATCCGGCAGCATCGTTTCCCTGAGTCCCTCATAGCCAATATAATCAATCGCTTCCCGCTCCGTTTCAAATTCCTCCATCACAAAACCGCGCGGACAGCCATCCGGCGGGTAAATCCCGTTTGCCGCTTCCTCTTTAAAAATATTCTCCACTTCCCGCACGGATCCCTGAATCATATCCACCGGAACCGGTGTTATCGAAAAATCCACCCAGTACCTAGAATAATCCGGCTGCGGGTCATTTGTATCCACATACTTTTCGACATGCCATTTAAGCCGGGATGCCGCAAACACAACACCTCCCCCTATCAGGCAGAGCGAACAGGCAGCAGCCACCGCCCATTTGACTTTTCTGACCAAACTTTTTTTCATGCCATGCTGTTTTTCCCCCCCAGTATTTACCTGGGTTTGCACCAAATCTTCCTCAAAAAACCCCATTGCCATCAAAATTTCGCGACCGGAATGCTGTTTTTCCCCCTTGCAATAATTTCCATTTTTTAACATTTTCAGCTTCATACAATTCCCTCCTTTTCCAATTCCTTCCTAAGCCCCTTTCTAAGCCGGAACAAAATACTTTTTACCCTTCCCTGCCGACAGCAAAACTCCTGCGCCAGTTCCTTTACTGTTTCGCCGTACCAGTAACGCCTAACAAACATTTCCCGCTGCTCTTTTGTCTGCCTGTTCAGAAAATCCGCGATCGCCTTTGCCAGTTCCTGTCTGCTAATTCCGTCGGATAAATCTGGCACAGTATGGCCAAGTTCCTCGGACAATTCTACAAATACTGCATTCCGTTTAGCAGCCTGGTTCCACTCCACGCGGTTTAAAGCCAGGTTCCGGCATATTTTGGCGGTGTAGGCAAACAGGTACTGGGGGGAACGTGGCGGGATACTTTCCCATACGGCAAGATATGTATCGTTAATACATTCTGCAGCATCCGGTGCCGGAAGAATCCGTTCTGCCAACTGCAATAAACGCCCCCCATACTTTTTTCCAAGCTCGTCAATCCCCCGCTCGTCCCTGCTTAAAAGCAGCGCAACGATTTCTTCATCTTCCAAACATTCACCCCCCTTCACTGATATAAACAGGAAACCTTATGGATTGGTTGCACAAATAGCAAAAAAAAATAAAACTGCCGCTTTATGTAGTATCAACAACATCTGCGACAGTTTTCTATTTTATTACCTTACATAAAATATACAGTACCCTGCTTTCCCGCCCATCTCCCCTTTCCAATTATTCCAGACGAAGTCCGCCAATCACTTCCGCTGGTCTTTCATAAAATCCTCCCTCCGGTTTTTCAAATTTCATTCCGTCCACAAGATACAGAGCGCCATAAGGTCCATGTTCTGTTTCAATGGTAATAAGATTTTTATCATTTGTCCTTACAGTAAAGAATCTCTCTCCCGGCTGCAAAATTACATAATCTTTAAAGTCAATGGATTCTCCGCCAACATAATATGTCCAGTCCGTGTAAAGACGGATAGGCGCAAGCACCCAATATGGAAATAGTTCTTCCTTATAGTCCTCCATGAAATACCACTCGTCCCACTCATCTTCCTTAATCTTATGTTCCTCATTAAGCCGGAATACTTTTTCTGTCCACCAGACCTGCAAAATATGAAGTCTGCTTTTTACCCGGATTTCGCCGTCATAACAATATTTTACCGCCTCTCCCCACTTAGTCCACAGCCCTTCCACGCTGCCGGCCAAGCGCAGGCACTCCCCATCATACCAGTAAAGCCCGGTGCGCCCCTCCGGCCCGGAATCCGGCTCCCACAATCCGATCTCCCAGATCCCATCCCCTGTATCGATATCGCACAGGATAAAAGCTTCGGTCTTTATCCCAGCCCTATTCTCTATTTCATTCTGGAAATTTTTCCCATTAATCCAAAGGGAACCCTCCCCAAAATACAGAATATCATCAATCCCGTTGCCGTTTAAGTCAATCCGATAATTTTTTCCGGCTTCATACTCCCCGATAGCGCAGATCTTTTCGGTTTCCTCGTTCCACAAACCAGTTATTTCTGCAAACGCGCGAAGTCTTACCTGTACTCCCTCGCTGCCGCTCCCTGCTTCCCCCTGCTCTCCTTTCCTGTAAATCAGGCAGTTTTGATAGGCAGCACCACTGCTGTTTTTTCCGATTGCCAGAAAACAATCTGCTTCCTTTTCGCCTTCTTTTGCCCCCTTCTGCAAAACGCCGCTGCAAATATACTCCCCATCAATCCATATCCCGACAGAACTGACCCTGTCAGCCTTCCCAAGCAGAGCGCCCGTATCATAATTCTTATCAAACCGAAGCACCCGCCCATCCCCGTCAATTTGGGCAAGTTCCTTTCCATCCACCAAAACTTCGCCCTGCTGCCAAAAATCCTTCTCCTTTTTTGTCCCATCCGGTTCCTCTTTCTGTAAAGTACATAGTTTTAACGACTCTTTTGTAACATTTCTATATTTCTCTTTATAATATGTAAGCGGCGATTGAAATTCCGGAAACTGCGCAAATTCCGGCATATAACTTTGTTGATAAATCCCGTTCGAAACAAAAAGGTCATACCCCAACATCTCTTCCCTCTCTATTAATTCCCAGAGATCATAAGATTTATCCCATTCCAAAACAAATCCCTCTTCCCCCTCAGAAAGAATCGGTACCTGCAAGTAATAGTTGTTGCATGGCCTCCCCTCATAACCGATATTTCCTTCAGTAAAATTTACTATCATTCTTCTATCTGCATAATAATAAATATTCTTTACTTCCATATATTTTTCCCGCAGCATCTGAAGAATTGCCTCCCCATTGTCATACTGGCAGAACTCTTCTGTTGTAACCGGGACTCCGCTGTATTCGTGAAACCCTTTTTCATCATGATAATAGTAATAATGCTTATATGTCATAAAAACCGGATCGCTTTCAATAAGCTCCCCATAATGCCCCAGCAACGAATACCTATCGCTTTCGCGGCAAGTTACACGGATTCTTCCATCCTCCAAAAGCTCCAACCCATAACGGCAATCAAACTCCACCCGCTTGGCAAAACTCCCCTCCACTTGATACAAACAGGTATTACCATACGAGTCTGAAAAAATTTTGCATTTAAAATATATCTGCCCTGGCACTTTTAGACATTTTATATCACCAAAATTAACTCCTTCCTCAAGCATCTGCAATGTCCCATCCGCTGCTGCAAACCAGATTTCTTTATCATCCCATACCGTCACTTTGTCATCTTTTAAGTCAAAAAGGCAGACAAAAAATTCCGTTCTCCCATCCCCGTCAAAATCCCCCCTATTAATCCAGCAGGGGATTTTTCCGGTCTTTTCTGCTAACTTCTTTGCAATTACCTGATCCTCTTTTCCGAAACCATCCGCAATAAAGGTGCCGTCCATTTCTGATTTTTTCCATATAATAAGCTGATCCAGGTCATTTGCACCGCCTTCTCCTATCGCATCAAACGCAATATATTCCTCAATATTTTTCCGCTCCGTTTCACCAAACACCCCCAGTAATTCCGCGATTCTCTGCCTCTTCTCCTCCACTTGTTTCTTTTCTTTTGTAACTTCGTACGACTCCTTCTCAACTGTTTTTAGGGCAGCCGATGCGGTAATTGAAAGTTGGGTCACAGCAGTGCGGGCAGCATCCACTGCCCGCACTGTTTCATTACTGATATTCGTATCCTTCTTCGCACATGCCCCACAAAATAATATACCAATAAGAAATATTATTTTATTAACTGCCACGAAATATTTTTTCCCATCATCCCGCATGATTCAACCCCTCAATCACATCCGAACTCCACTCATAATATCCGCCCTCCGGCATCTCTATCCTCGTCCCGTTCTCCAAATACAAATACCCCTGTACGCCGTCCTCCGTTTCAACCATCACAAACTGCTTATTGTCCGTTGCAGGGAATGTAATCTTTACTCCTTCCTTAATTACCACGGAATCCGAAGTGACATCCATCGCCTCGTACAAACGCACTGGACCAAGCAGGGTGTATGGATACTTCTCCTCACTGCTAGATACCGGATAATACAATAGAGGTTCCTGTTCTACAAGGTTGTGTGTCCCATCCAGACAGAATGTCTTTTTTGCACTCCATGTCTGGAGAACGGACAGGCGGCCGTTCGTTACAAGCGTTCCCTTCCCATCCATCGCAATCCATCTCCCCTGTTCATCCCACGCTCCTTCCACACTTCCCGCGCTGTGCAGGGTTTCCCCGTCATACCAGAATAACCAGGTAAATTCATTTCCATTTGCCCCATGATCCAAGATCCCAAGTTCGAGTATCCCATCTGACTGATCAATATCCCAGATATAGAAGGAATTCATATCCGGCTCCTCACACCCATCCAAAAATCCACTGTAATTTTCTCCGTTCACAAGCAGCAGGTTTTGTCCGACAAACAAACTCTCCTCCACCTGATCCCCGTTTAAATCGACCAGGTATTCCTGTTCCTTTTGGTATGTACCCACAGTCAAAATCCGCTCTGCATAGTCCTCTTTTACAAGTCCCACCGCCTCAGCGAACGCATGGATTTTCACCGCCGCTCCCACAGTAAATATTCCTGCCCTCCTTGCATCTACATTATCAGAAAAAACCAGGCAGTCCGCATAGATAGAAGACTCCCCCCTGCTATCCGTACTCACCGCACAAAATCCAATGGTACCGCTGCTAAGATAATCCTGCAAAGCTCCCTTTAGAATAAGGGTATCACCAATCCATATACCAAGTGATTTTTCATACGGTGCAAGCCCGAGCAGAGCACCCGCATAATTTCCAGAATTTTCCTCACCTATAACCGCTTCCTGAAATTCCTCGTTAAAACGAAACAGCAGATTGCGGCGGCTGATTCCCGAAAGATCCGCCCCGGTTGCCAGAATCTTATTCTGCTCCGGTTCTGGTACATCCAGGTTCTTTATGGTGCAGATTTTTAAATCCTCCTTCGTCATCCCAGAATATGCTTCCTTATAATATTCAAATGGGGACTGGTAAACCGGATACTGCGCAAGTTCTTCCTGGTTAAATGGCCGATATATCCCATCGCCCACGAAAAGATCATGCTCCCCCCTTTCCCCTTCATACTGTTGCTGCTGCATCAAACGGATATCGGAAGATTCCCAGGCAAGAACAAAACCATCTTCCCCTGCAGAAAGAATCGGAACCTGGAGATAATGATTATTTTTAATGTTTTTCATCAGTTCTGTTTCCGCATCCTCGCCCCCTATATAATTAACAATCATTCTTCCATCCGCAAAATAATAAATATCTTTAACAATTCCACCACTTTTTCTTATTGCACTAAGGATTTCAAATCCGTTTTCATATTGGCTAAATTCCTCCTCTGTAACTGGTACGCCGCTGTACTCATGAAATCCATCTTTATCATAAAAATAATAGTAATCTTTCATTGTCTTACAAATAAGACCTTCTTCCCCATAATGTCCAATACGCGAATACTGGTCATCCATGTACACACTGATGCACAGTCGTCCATCCCCTGCCGCTTTCACACCATCAAGGCAATGGATTGGCGCTGGCTTTGCCATATTGCCGTCCACCTCGTACATAAAGTAATTCGTCCGGTGCGCACCCTCAATACGGCATACATAAAATATCATCCCCGGAAGTTCGATACAGCCATGATCCCCAAAGTTATTTGCTTCTTCCAGACCATTAAGCTGCCCCACTGTACCATCTGCTGCCGCAAACCACAGTTCCAGTCCATCCTCTTTTTCCAGGTCACTGGCATAAACAAAAGCTTCCTTGCGCCCGTCACCATCAAAATCCCGCCGTATCATCCAGCATGCTGTCTTACCGGATACTTCCTGCACCTGCTTAGCCACGGCTTTTTCCTCCTCGTCAAAACCATCCAGGATAAAGCTGCCCTCGCGTGTCCACTCATACCGCTTTTCCAACTTTTGCAGCAAGTTCATACCGCCCTCACTGATTTCTTCTTTCCCCACTCCATTAGCCGTAATCACTTCATCCTCTTTGTCCAACGGCTGCGTCACACCCGCCATATTGTCCCCTGTGCCATCCTTTATACTCCCGTCCATCCCCATATTACTTCCTGACAAATTCTCTCCACTCTCCCCCAAATCGCCCTGCTGTAATCCTGTATTGCTTTCCCCCTGCTCCTGCTTCCCACAGGCGCAAAACATAAGCGCGCCGGACAATAATATGGTTCCAACCCCCAGCACCAAATACCCTTTTCCCCTTTTCCTACAACTGCTTCCCATTCTGCATCCTCCTCCATAAAATATTCCACGATATCCCACATTTAGGCTCACCGTGTTAGACATATCTCTATTATCATAATACTGCTCCTTTCCTTATTTGTCAAATGACGATTGTATTACAATTTATTACAACTTGCAATATTTCTGCAATAATTATGTTACGGACTTATGTCAATATCCAGCTTACTAACTGTACAACACCGTGGAACCATTTAACTTTGAGTTTCTCCATTTTTTCCTGTCCGCTTTCTGTAAAACCACAGGACACACGGGATTAGCTTGTTGATACGATACTCCTTCTTTTTTATTTGTCAAACACAGATTCGATTCCAATACGCAATCCGGTATGGACGTAAAAAAGACACAATTAACTGTTATCCTCTGAACATTTGACCCGTTTTTAAATGTTTCTTGATTTTAGTGTCACTTTAATTTTTAACCATAATATTATTCTATAGCAAAACCATCAAGTAAAAACTTCCGGTACCGTACCGGCAGCCCACTATCCTCCACCACTTTCCTGCGCTCTTTTTCATTCGTACATTTACAGAACGCATCAAACAATTCGGACTTCCTACCATTCTCACATTCCAAGAATGACAATTTTTCCGCAAACCGGATGCGCAGGCGCTCGTCCCTGCCCATAGTTTCACGAACCCGCAGTTCACAGACCTCACCGTTTTCCACCTGACTTAGATGGACACGTGTATATCCATCCCTGTGATCCAGATAAAACTCTTTATCCTTCCCGTTTACAGTTACGCTCACTGCCCCCCTAGCGATACCCCGCAATTCAAAAATATAGCTTCGCACTGGCAGAATATTTCCCTTATCCTTAAGTAAAAAATGCACCGTCCATTCCCCGTTCTTTTCCTCTTCCGACCAAAAACGTGTCACGGCGCGGCCGTTTTTTGCATCCTCCGTCAGGGAATACTCTCCCTTCCCGGGAAACGCAAGAACCCTGAGTTTTTCCGGAAGTTCAGTCCGGTTGCCCCTCGGCGCACCATCTAACACAAAGAAAGCACCTTCACCCGCAAGTACCGGCATGGAATCCAGAAAACGCACCATCCCATACCATCCGCCGCCCGCGTACTGATCCCCCGTGAATATATCCGTAAAACGTCCCTCTGGCAGCCAAACCTCGGTAACTGCCATCCCGGACGCATCGCCCTTTTCTGTTACAGGGGCAACAATAAGCTGCTGCCCAAACAGGTACTCCCCACCGCATTCATACGCCTCCTTCTGCTCTGGATACGCGTAGTACATCGGTTCAATCAGCGCAAGCCCCTTTTCTGCTGTCCCACAAGCGGCGGAATACAAAAATGGGAGCATGGCATGGCGCAGCCTCAGGAATTTCTTTGCGATCTCACCTGCGCCATTCTTGTATGCGGAAGGCATCTTTGAAAAAATATCGCTCTTGCTGCTGTGAAGCCGGTTGATCGGTGAGAATACCCCGAACTGCAAAAAACGCACATATAATTCATTATCCTTCTCTCCTCCCATATGCCCGCCAATATCATGGCTCCACCAGGTATAGCCCACATTGCTTGCAGTTGCTGTAAAATAGGGAAGATATTTTAATGTTTTCCAGGTCACGATCGTATCCCCGGAAAACCCGACTGGATAGCGGTGCGCACCCACACCGCAATAGCGGGAAAGAATCATCCCCTCGCGCTCCTTTGCCAGATCGAGGAAGTGGAAATGGTTCAGTCCCCAGAGCGGATCATAGCCGGAAAGTTTGCTGTCAGTACCCTGCTGCCAGTCAATCCACCAGAAATCCACACCGTCCCTTTCATAGGGCTTGTGAAGCAATTCAAAATATGCATTAATAAAATCGCTGTTTGTAAAATCAAACTCCACTGTTTTCTTTGTTTCCGGATCAATTCCCAAGCGCCCTGCCATCTCCTGGTACTGCTCCTCGATATACTGCACGCCACAAGCCGGATGGAGATTTAGTGTCACATGCAGATTCATCCTGTGCAGGTGCCTCAGGAATTCTTTATAGTCCGGGAAGAGTTCCCGGTTCCAGCTATAACCCGTCCAGCCATCCACCCCCGCAGGAAGGTTTTCGCTCGGATGCCAGTCCATATCCACCGTCGCCACAGTAAACGCAATATCCTCCTCCTCAAACATCCCCATCAATTCAAGATATTCTTCCTGAGAATACGCATGGTAACGGCTCCACCAGTTCCCAAGCGCCCAGCGCGGCACCCTGGCTGGCGCACCGCAAAGGGAATACAGCGCCCTTACCGCATCGCGGTAGTTATGACCATATGCAAACACATAAAGATCCGTTTCCCTATGCTTCCTTTGCTCCACCATCCCCTGTGCATTCAGCAGAAGCGAAGCGCTGTCATCGTACACTGCCACACCGCTTTTGGAAACAACCCCGTCCAAAAGCTTGATTGGATGACTTTCTTCCTTCCCCGGCTGCCAGGAGATCCACAGGTCCCCATCACAGCAATCAAGTGTCCGGTAGGTTCCTTTCAAATTCCCCCCGCCAAAAAGCGGCACCGTCGCACCGTCTGCAAAAATAATTTCGCTGTTCTCAAGCTCCTCCCTTAATACCAGGCTAACCCTTGAAGTCCTAACGGTCATACAATTTCCGTCTGATGGGATTTTCTTTCTGCCCATTCCATGTTCCGTCCGTTCAACTGTATATTCTACCGGTTCTGCATTCCTAAACCACACCGCCTGTGTCGCGTCGTCGCAGAATGTCCCCGTCCCATCCTCCTCAATGCGGAACAGCTCTAAAGCCAGTACTGTGACCCTGTACTTCCCACAGACAATTATATTTTTTTCGTCCGCGACCGGCGCGGTTGCTGCAATCAAGTGTTTTTTTAACATATCATTTCCCTCCTTTTTCATTACCTTGCAGGAATAATACTTTCCAAGATACAAATAATCCAAAACACGGGCACAATCTTTTCCGGGATTTTTAACCACCATCCCACATAAACCAGATTATCACATAACAGGCAGGATTACCATATAAAAATTGAGAAATTATAGTATTTGCCAAAAAGAAATATAGCAGCACATGTATGTTTTAATACAAGGTTATAATCGATTGAAAGAATACTTTTCTTTTTCTTCTTGACAATTTCTGTTTCCCAGATATATAATATAGTTATATAACCAGTTTATATATTATTTAAGATGTTGCCCTGTGTTTCAATATTTGCCTGCGCCCTTCCCCAAGCTTTTGGTAGAATTTTCAGGCTATATCACAGGAATACCATGTTATCAGGACAGGAGGGAATATGCCAAAACAGAGGATCACAAAAGAAATGGTAGTGGAAGCTGCCTTTGAAATTGCCAGAAAACAGGGAATGGAACAGGTTACAGTCAAAAGTATTGCTGCCCGCCTCGCCTGCTCCGTACAGCCAATCTACAGCTACTGCAAAAATATGGACGGCCTGAAACAGGATGTGGCAGCGCGGACAGGGGTCTTTATCCGGGAATACATTACGGCGCGCACCGACCAAAAAGATCTGTTTCGCAGTATCGGGAAAGCGCATTTACAGCTTGCAAAGGAGGAGCCAAACCTGTTCAAAATATTTATTCTGCACCGCAGGGAGGGTATTTCCTCACTCAAAGATCTTTATGAAATGGAAAGTGCTCCTAATGTTGCCCCCTTTATCGCTGAACAACTGGGGCTTAAAGAATCCCAGGCTAAGGATCTTCATCTGAACATGCTGATTTACACGATTGGGATTGGTGCGATTTTTTCTGTGACAACCCCGGGCATTCCAGCGGAAGAGATTTTTGCAAAGCAGGAAGAGGCTTTCCAGGCATTCCTGCTGTCCGCATCCAAAAATGATACATAAACTTCAAAATATATGACTTTATCACAGGAGCAGACAGACTAGAAAACTAAAGGATAGGTTTAAAATAAGCTGCTCCTAAAAAACAACCGCAGCATGGAGGTAGAATTTGAAAGAAAAACACAAACTTCTTAATGATACAGTAACAAAGGCAGGGTCTGCAATATGCACGGGTATCACTATGGAAAACGGAATTGTGATTTACCGCTCCAAATATGGTTCGGCAAAAAAGTATGCCCACTGGATTGCCCAAAAAACCGGATTTTTTTGTATGGAGGCAGCAAACTGCTGCTTTGGCACAACAAAACCCGGAATGGAAACACCCACGGCATACAACACAGTTATTTTCTGCGGTGGTATCTATGCCTCCGGAATTTCCGGATTATCCTTACTGCGCAAACATTACCCAAAACTTCGTGGAAAAAGGCTCGCCATTTTCTGTGTCGGCGCTTCCCCTTACAGCCAAAAAGCACTGGGGGAAATCAGGACACACAACCTAAAAGGCGAACTGGCAGACATCCCACTATTTTATGGGCGGGGTGCCTGGAATGAAAAAGCGATGAGTTTCAAGGATCGTACCCTGTGCCGCATACTTAAAAAGGCAGTTGCAAAGACACCCCTTGATGCACAGGAGCCTTGGATGAGAGCGCTGCTGTGCGCCTCTGGCCAAGAATGTGACTGGACGGATGAAAAATATCTGGATGGACTGATGGAATTCCTTCATATCCACCGATTATAGATATCGCACTCCAACCATTCTTTGCGGAAAATAACACAATTATGTACATAGAATATAATAGTTCACAGAGTGCATAAAAAGGCGGAGTCTGAATAGGTACCCCGCCTTTTTTCCTTTTACGGTTCAAATATCGCTATATTATTTTGCTCAAGTATCTTCGCCTGTCCGATAATCTTATTAAACTCACTGATCAGTTCTTTTGAAAGTTCCGCCGCATGCTGGTATTCCTTCTCCGCCTTTTCAAAATCTCCCTGCCGGATTGCAGACATTACGCTCTTGCCAAGCGAATGGAACATCCTATGCTTCTCCCCGAGTCCTCCCCATATATCCGTGATTGCCCTGTTCTGCGGCTTCATCGCATAGTAAAAATGCCCGAATGCACATTTGGTATCATCCGTTTGCAGCGGGACGCACTGATGTGTGTGAACCATGTCCTCCAGGTTTTTCAGCCAGTTCTGATGTGCCAGGATGGCATTCTGGACAGTTGTAATAAATGCCTGGTTATCCAGCATATAAAAGACATCCTGCACCATGGTACCCATTTGTTTTGCAGTATCATCAAGCTCCTTTTCTACCACCGCAACCGGCTGTGTGCCAACTCTTAAGTCCTCTGAGATCTGGTTGATATCTTCCGCCTGCTGGTTCAAACTGTCGCACTCGCCGGTAAGACAGCTTACCTGTTCCTGTACAGTTGTAACCGAACTGAAAATCTCCTGCCCGGAAGCAGCAATCGTTGTTACGGAATCCGCGATCTCCGCAATGCTCTTCTCATTTTTCTGATTATTATCCAGGACGCGGAACAAGTTCCCCCGCATCTGCCCAATATCCTCCACAGTCTTATCAAGGCTCTGGTATGTCGTTTTGGATGCTTCCTCTATGCGGCTCACCAGCCCTCCCATGCCCGCCGTCAACTGCTGGGTTTCATCTGCAAGATTGCGGATCTGCTCGGCAACCACGGCAAAACCACGCCCGGCATCCCCCGCCCTCGCGGCTTCTATGGATGCATTCAGGGCTAACAAATTAGTCTGGGAGGAAATCGAATTAATCCCATTAATAACCTCCGTTATATTGGCCAGCACGCTCATAAGCTGTTCCATATCGCGTTTCATCTCCGTCGAATTATTCATGGTTTCTTCGGATTTGACCACAATGGAATTTAACTCGTTGCTGCTCTCTACCATCTTGCTGCTCATCTCACCGGCAAGTTCGGCTACCTGCTGGATATTCTCGTTAAAACTCTCATGTACAGCTACCACCTGGGACATGTTTTCTTCCGTAGTTCTGGCCGTTTCCACCACTTCCTTAGAAACCCTGCAAAGATTGCGGTTGACCTCTGACATCCGATCCGTACAATCATGCATCATCAAATCCAGGGCACTGATCTTCATAACCGAAGAAAATACAGACTTCACCAACTGGTTAAAATTCTCCCTGCCATTGTGCAGACGCTGTTGTATCTGGGCAACATCAGGATTCTTGCTCCCCTCTACCGGAATCATCCTTGCTATATTATAAATCAATTTCTTATCTCTCATAATCTACCTCCATGTCATGGCCCACATGTCTTTTTCTACAATATTATAACAGATTCCTTTTTCTCTTGCTACTCCTAATTTCATTTTTTCTTAAGAATCTTGCGGGCATATTCAGGTAAAGTACCCCTACATGTCCAGTTCCAGCCCTCTTTTGATCTGCGTAACACATATGGCAAGCAAAAAGACACGGGCATAAATCCATACCCGTGTCTTTTTCCCAAAATTATACTCCTGCTACACAAACCCCATCCATCGCGACCGCTTTGGGACCTTCAAAGTCCTTTTCCACCTGCATTTCCTTAGAAAACACGAACGATTTCTGAGCCTCAAAAATATTTCCGTTCACTGACCCGCCGGTCACCGGTGTCACTGTCGTGCCGTCATATAAGAAGGCCAGGCGGATCTCCCCACCAAAGTGCCCGGTAAACCCATTCATCTGGAAATCGGAAAAATTCACAACCTCAAGATACGGCTGCTTTTTCATCTGCTCAAGGGAAATATTTCCTGCATCTACCTTATAACCATTATATCCCCCAGTCGGTTCAATTCCCAGATACTGGGCAAAACGGTTGCCGCCATGGATCATCTGAAGCTTCCCATCTTTTATCAGCTCACGGTCCTCCATTGGAATTCCCTCATCACTAAATGGTACATTCGCCTTCATCGTCAGATTGATGCGGTCTTTTTCCACCTCTTCCCCCTGCACATCACACCCCACCGTAAAGGAAGAATATTTCTGGTAAATTACGGAAGAATTTGCACGGGTAACATAGTAAGACAACAATTCATTTACATATCCACCCGATAATATCAGCCTGTACTCACCTGCTGCAGGGGCAGTTTTTGCTTTCGCCCTAGCCCTTGTCAACTCAATTGCATCGCGCGTTTTTTCGCGAAGCGCGTCGGTATTCCAGCCATTATAGGAAAAATCCTGGTAGGTTTCCACATCCTGCCCATCGATGCACTGTACAACAAACTCTCCCTGCACGCGGCTTTTTTTATAGGATACATCCACACCGTGCGAATTTAAGATATGCACCGTACTGCGGCGCGCAAAAATCTCAGCAGAATTAATAAATACTTCTTCGTACCTATCCTCAGCAAATAGCGCCTGCGCAAAACCCTGGGCTATTTCCGCTAGGGACTTATCCCCAAACGGCTCCTCTGATTCTGGCATCCCCGCCGCCTTCCCCTTATACAGGTCATAATATTTGTTTTTTACAAATCCGGCAGCATAATACGCATCCGCAAACATCTTTTCCATTTCTGGCTGCGTCAGGCTTTCCTGTACCTGCAAGGAAGCAACGCCGCGGAAACGCTGGTCCCCTTCCTCAAACACACGGAATATGGATACGTTTGCCGTCCGCACTTCTTTTAAACGCTGCATGTCCAATTCTTTTTTAATAAAAAACAGTTCTGCGGACTCCTCGTCCGTCATAACAATTTGATAATCCTCAATCCCACATTTTCCCAGTGCGGATAAAATCCGGTCAACCATAACGAAAACCATCCTTTCCTTCCCGGGTACGCCTGCCCTCTTGCTTTTGCTGGCACCCCGTCTTTTATTATCCAAGCCGTATCTTTGCCTTAATATACGGTCCCCCATCCGAAACTTTGACCCATTCCTTGTAACCTTTTCCACAAAAACCGCTCCCGGAAAGTTCAGCCGTATCTGAAACCATGCTGATGGATTTTAACAAATCCGGCACATATCCGGTCAGTACAATCGGAGAAAAGACTTTCCCAGTCAGTTTCCCGTCCCGTATCTCGCGCGCAACGTCAACCATACACTGGATGCCCCAGTTCTTTGGATCCTCCATCCCGCTAGAAGCATTCTGCAGCAGGAAACCATATTGGATGGAAGCAATCATATCCTCCACCTTATCATTTCCCGCCTCAAAATAAGTATTGGTCATGCGGGTGTATGCTTTTCTCTGATAATTCTCACGTCGCCCGTTTCCTGTCGGTTTTGTACCAAGATGCATGGCAGACTGCGCATCGCTGATCCCAGACTTTAAAATCCCCCTGTCAATTACGAGGGTATCATGCGCCAGCACACCTTCATCATCAAAGAAATAGGTTGCCACTTCCTTAGCCGCCGCCGCACCGTCATGCATATTAACCTTTTCGGAAGCTACCGGCTTTCCGACATACTGCTTTGCCTGTGCGCGGTTTTTAACAAACATGTCCATCTCCACGCCATGCCCAAATGCCTCATGCACAATCATCCCCGTCACTTCCGGCGCACAAATGCAATCGTATTCACCAGGGGCAATCGGCTCACTTTCCAGCAAATCAAGCGCTGTCTGCGCCACATCCCCAATATGTTTTCCAATTTCTTCCAGAACTTCCATTCCACCAAGTACGGAAAATCCCTTATAACTGTTCTTAACTTCCTCGCCCCGTGCTGCCATCACCGCCAGACCGCCGCTTGTCCACAGAATATTCTGCTCCATATCGCGGTTTTTCGAAAGGAAAAGCTTGCTGTATTTCTGATAGCTGGCAAATGCACGGCAGTCAAGCACCTTATCGCTGTAAGCGCGCCCCGCCTCGCTAAACTTTGTAAGCTGCGCAATAATCTGTTCATCTCCATATTCCTGAGGGTCAACCTCATACTCCGTACTGTCTGCAAATTCCACTGCTTCGTCTGCAAGCATTGTATAACAGCTTTTTTTCACACCTTCCGGAAGTTTATCAGACATGGGCAACAATCTTTCCTTAATCGCCGCCACAATCCCGTCAACGGTTGCTTCCGAAAGTTCGTTGAATGAGTATTCCGCATAACTCTTTCCATCGTATACTTTTGCCACAAAACCACGCCCGGTCAGGCTCGAATTCATCTGAATCCCCGTACTTGTTTTGGAAACAATGTAGTTTTTTGATGTGGAATCCTGCGCCAGCAGTGACGCATATGGAAATTCCACAAGCAGCCGGTCACGCAGTTTAACAAGCACCGGCTTGATTTCCTTTAAATATCCGCTCTGTTCTACCTTCATCCTGATACCCTCCCGCCTGCTTTTACAGGCACCAAAATCATTTTCACTTTACTGACATACTCAACCAAGACACCCGCCTTATCGCAGTTTTTGCACCTGCTTTCTACTTTGCTCCCATCCTTCGCTGCTGCACCATCTTTTTTGGCGCGGACTGTGCTGAATACTTGCTATTCCCTTTCGCAAATGGAATACCGTTTTTCTTTGATGCCATCGGATCAAATGAAACATGCTCTTTTTTCTTCTTACCCATAAACATTGCACCTCCCCAAATTATTTCATTCTGCCTGCTGTTGTCGGTTACTGGGTCATCCTGCCCCACCCCCAAACTCCCACCGGTATTCTACCACAATTATCCTCATGTTGTAAAGTGCTGGAAATTGGCAAGCTTTGAGTGTACCCAGAGTTCTACCTGCTTTGCGGCCTGTCCTGAATCAAGCATGGTAATATCCAGATGTTCCAATGCAAGATCGCCCAATCTGTCATGCTCCAGAAAATAGTTATTGTACTCGACCGAGTTACGGATCCACTCCTTATCCGCGATCCCCCTGCCCTCCGTCATCCTGCGCCGCAACTCAGCCTCGCTGCACACAAGGGCAAGACAATAAATTTCAGGAAAAAACCTATGATTCCATGCCTCCTTCAATTTATCAAGGTTCCCCGCCATTGTCCAGAGCACGGGCTTTTTGCACTGCATAATATCGCGCGTCAGCCCTTCGATACGCTCGACCCAATCCATGTATTCCCCCTTATCCGCAGTAAACAAAATATCCCCGTCCAGCACAACAAAGTCCTGCTGCCGCTCCATCAGCTTTCTTGCTGTGGTCGTCTTCCCGACACCGCTGCAGCCGGTCAGAATCAAAAGCGGAAATGCAAGGTTCTCCCACGAAGCGCCGCATTTCGGGCAGCACACCGACTTTTTATCCACAGAAACCTGCTTATCCCACTCGTAATTTCCACATTTGGGACAAATTTCAAACATAACATCCCCCCTTTCGCCTCTGCTCCCATTTTCCTGTTTCCTCAATCAATCATCCACTGATAATCAAATATTTTTCTATAATTTCCGCCCCTAGAAATCCCACCCGGATAACGTCTTATACTCCGGCTTGATATTTTTTTCCAATACCGCCGTCTCTTTCCTCCATGATTTACCCAGATCCTCTTAAAATATGGCTTTTTTATCTTATGGCATTCACCATTGTTCCAATAT